>JANLFZ010000117.1 GCA_024653385.1 Thermoguttaceae bacterium
CCCGTCCCCACCTCGAGCACCACGTCGGTCGGACGCACGTCGGCCGTCTTGACGAGCAGCTCGACCAGATTCAGGTCCGTCAAGAAGCACTGACCCCATTGGGCGCGGGGAGCGATGCCGGCATCGCGGAATCGCTGGATCAGATAGGAGGCGGTTTGGCGATTGCGTGGGGACACGAGTCGGTTGCCCCGTGGAGGGGAAGTCGCAAGGACATTCTGCTTGGTGATTCGTTCGGGTCGGCCCGGCGGATGGACTCCCGGGCCATTACCAACCCCTGGCTTCCAAGAGCCGCTCGACGTACTTTGCCAGCAGATCGGTTTCGATGTTCACCTTGTCGCCCACTTTCAGGGGGCCGAGTGTGGTCACGGCCAGCGTGTAAGGGATCAAGGCCACGCTGAACAATTCGGGTTCGCTGTCGACGATCGTCAGGCTGACGCCGTCGACGGCGACCGAACCTTTCGAGGCCATCTGTCGGGCGAGCCGTTTCTCGATGCGAAACCGGAAGAACGACCAGTCGCCGTAGTCGTCGCGCGACAGCAGCGTGGCCACGCCGTCAATGTGCCCGCTGACGAAGTGCCCGCCCAAACGGTCGCCTACGGCCAGCGCCCGCTCGAGATTCACCAGGCTGCCGGGCTTGAGGTCGCCGAGGTTGGTTCGGGCGAGCGTCTCGGGGCCGGCCTGAAACGCCATCGTATCGCCCTCGACGGCGATGACCGTCAGGCAGCAACCGTTGACCGAGACGCTGTCGGCCACCTTGATCTGGGGAACGATGCTGGGCTGTCGAATGATCAGGCGGCAGCCGGGCGGTTCGGAAATCAGGTCCGCCACCGTTCCGCGCGCCTCGACGATTCCGGAAAACATGGTAGATCCTCTCGAATGCCCAAAGGCCGTCCGCGGCAGCCCTAAAAGATCGGCTCCTCTTGGACGCGGTGGCGCACGACCTTGTCCCACAAGTACCTCACCGGGCCGCTCAGCGCGAACACCGAGAACACCAGCGCCAGCGCGTACCCGCGGATCACCATGACCGCCACCAGCGCGAACAAGAGCTTCACCACGTGGCTGAAGCTCCGCTGGCCGCGGAAGACCTGGTTGACCACGTGGGGATACGGAATGCGCGACACCATCAACAGCGCGACGAGCACCGCGAACATCGGCAGAACGCTCTGAAGCACGCTGTGGACCTTCGTCGCGTAGGTGGGGATGCCCTCGACGGGATCGGCCAGGGTGTAGAACACCAGCGCGAAGCCGGCGATCGCGCCGGCCGCTCCCGGGCTGGGCAAGCCGCTGAAGTGCAGGTGCTCGTCCTCGTCGCTGGTTTCGACGTTGAACCGCGCCAGCCGCAGCGCGGCGCAGGCGGCAAAGGTCGCGGCAATGATCCAGACGGCTTCGCGGTGCAGGTAGGCGAACTGAGGACACAGCTTCACCAGCAAGAACGCCGGCGCGACGCCGAACGACACCACATCGCAGAGGCTATCCAATTCGGCGCCGAAGTCGCTGCTGGTGCGCGACAACCGCGCGACATACCCGTCCAAGGCGTCGAAGAGCATGGCGATGAAGATCAGCCATGCACTCTGCCTCAGGTCGTCCATGGTCTTCATCAGGGCGGCGGCCTCGACCGGCCACTCGGCCGGGGCCGGCACCCGCGATGCCACCACGATGGCGAAGAACCCGCACACCAGGTTTCCCAGCGTGAACATCGTCGGCAGCACGGCAATCGCGCGCAGCGGTCTCATGCGTCGGTCCTCGGGGGTTCATACCGCGCTACCACGTCGCTGCCCCCGCGGATCGGGTCGCCCGGCTGAAACTCGATCCGCAGCCCGGGCTCGTCCGGCACGATCAACTCGGTCCGCGAGCCGAACTTGATCATCCCGATGCGCTGGCCCTGGGCCAGCACCTCGCCGGGCCTCAAGGGGCAGACGATCCGGCGCGCGATCGCGCCGGCAATTTGACGGACGACCATCCGCCGGTGCGGCGGCGCCTCGTCCTCCAAGCCGATCCACATGGATTCGTTCTTCTCGGCGCTTTCCGGCCGCAGGGCGTTCAGAAACTGGCCAGGCGTGTAGCGCAGGGCGATCACCCGGCCGGCCACCGGAGCGCGGTTGACGTGGACGCTGAAGATCGACAGGAAGATGCCGATCCGCACGGCCGGACCGCCGACGAAGTCATCATGGTCGAGCTTCGTCACCTCGACCACGGTCCCATCGGCCGGCGCGACGACCAGGCCGGGCCCCACGGGCACGCGCCGATGCGGATCGCGGAAGAAGTAGAGCAAGAAGAACAACAGCGCCCCCGGCACGATCGCCCAGTACCAATCGAGGTACGATGCCGCCAGGACGGTCAACACCAGAAGGGGCCAGCCCATGATCTGGATCTCGGCCAATCCCCACCGGGCGAACGGGAGCTTGTCGCGCCAGGCGAACGGATCGTCGGCGGGGTCCCAACGGCACTCCACCCGGTTGCCGATGTACTTCAAGTCGCGGGGATCGAGGATTTCGTGGGGGGCTCCCTCGCAGCTACCCTTGCGCAACGCTGCCATGCGTGCGACGTAGCCCGGCCGAAATCGCTTCAGCCACCAGCGGCGCCAACGCCCCCACGCCATTTCGATCCGGTAACACACGCCGCCACCGGGTTGCGCGCTGGGGATGTTGTCGGGGAGCGGTTGGGGGGTAGCTCGGCTCAAAGGACTGTTGACACCACTCATGCTTCGTCAGGGACGCACACCGCGGGGTTCGCTTTCATCCTAACGCCCGGCACATGGCATGGGAAGCGAGTTCAGTCATGGTCTGGACGCTCAAGTTGACGCGTCATCCCCGGCGCCAGCCCCACCTATGCGGCGGGGGTCCCAGGCTGGGGCGGGTATTCGCCAGAAGCTCGCAAGCGGAATCCGGCAGGGTGGACGTACCGACGCGACGGCCGAGACTGCTAGCGAGGCCGGCCACGCGTTGGCCGGATCTGATCTCATGCCCCACAGCCCTGGATTCGGTCTCGCCGATCCATCGCGCGGCGAAGTATAATCGGCGGCGGCAAGCCATCGCGGCGCCGAGCGACTCGGCCCGACGCGGCGAGCCTCTTTTCCCGAGACATCCATGACCACGCTTGTCGAAACCCCGGTGCCGGTCCTTGTTCTCGGCATTCTCGCTGCTGCGGCGTTCGGGTGGCTCTACATGACGATGCGTCGGCCTGGGTACTTGCTGGGCTTGGGGGCCGTATTGCTGGTAGTCGTTGTGGGCGTTCTCGTCGAATGGCTGGTCGTGACCGACCGAGAGCAGGTCGAGGCGACGCTCGACGCGGCTGTCGCGGCGCTCGAGGCCAACGACATCGACCGGGTCGAAAGCCTACTTTCCGAAGGTGGTCTGCGAAGGCTCCGCCCGCGGATTCGCGCGTATTCGGGCATGGTGGAGTTCGACGAGGTGAGAATTCGCAATGTCGAGGTGTACATCAACGACCTGACGGCCCCGCCTTCGGCCGAGGTCACCCTCGATGGGACGGCGCATTTCCGCCATCGGTTCGAGGGGTTCCCCTACAACGTCTATTCGGCCCGGTTTCGCGTCGAGTTGGTCAAGGAGCCCCGGGGGTGGCGGGTCGAGGACGTGTACGGCGACCCGCAGCAACCGTACCGGCCCGAGTAGACTTCCCGCCGATCGGGTTAGGCGGTACATTAAGTAGATTGGAACGTCTCCACCCTCCGTTTATCATTCCCGCAACATGGCCAAACCACATCGCAATTTGAAAAAAGCCAACCACGGTCGCCGTCCAGCCAACAGCAAGGCCCGTCGGGCCAAACGCAAACTGGTCCGCACCTGACCGCCCACGAGGACGGTTCGCGGGCTTTCCCCCTTGTATGGGGGTGTTCGTGTTGCCGTGCGCGCCCGGGGTGGTTAGAATCCGTGGCCTTGCCCCGGTTTCTGTTGAATTGCTCCCAAGGAGTCCGGTGTGCCCAAGAGACCGCTGATCCTCGACCCTTCCGAATACGACCTCAACCACATTGTGGCCGACATCGAGGACATCCGCCGCTACAACCGCCAGCGGTACGAGATGGAGCAGCTTACCGCGGTGGTTTTCGAGGATGCCCAGCGGTGCGTGTGCGTTGGTTATAAGGACCTGACTCCGAACGAGTTCTGGGTTCGTGGTCACATGCCCGGCATCCCGTTGATGCCCGGCGTCGTCATGATCGAGGCCGCCGCCCAATTGGCCAGCTACTACACCCAGAAGTACAAGTTGATGGACGCGCCGATCATCGGGTTCGGCGGTTTGAAGGACGTCCGGTTCCGGGGCGTGGTGCGGCCTGGCGACCGCTTTGTCGTGGTGGCCAAGCTGTTGAAGGTCCGCAGCGCGATGCTCACTTGCGAGTTCCAATGCCTGGTGCGCGACAACCTGGTGTGCGAGGGGGTCTTGATGGGCATTCCGCTCAACGAGGACGCCATCACCGCCCGGCAAGCCTAGCCCAGGCAAGCCCCACGCCGGCCAACGCCTCCACGCGGGCTGCCTAGCGACATGCTGTTTCCTTTCCGCGACAACAACCCGATCCGCACCACGCCGGTGGTGACGTACGCCCTTGTCGCGGCCAACGTGCTTGCGTTCCTCTGGCTTTGGCGCATGCCGGAGGGCCGGCAGCAAGCGGTGGTCTTGGAGCGCGGCTTCATTCCCGCGCGGATCGCGCAACTCGCCTCTCCCAAACCGGAACCCCTGATGGTCGAACTGCCGGTGGAGAAGGTGATGACACGCCACGGGCCCGCGGTGATGGTTCGCCAGTACGTCTTGGAGCCGAATCGGCGCGAGGTCCTCTTGTCGCTGTTGACCTGCATGTTCCTTCACGGGAGTTGGCTGCACCTGTTGGGGAATATGTGGTTCCTCTGGATTTTCGGAAACAACGTCGAGGATCGGCTCGGACCGGCCCTATACTTCCTTCTGTACGTGGGAGGCGGGTTGCTGGCCACGGCGGCGCAGTGGCAGATCGACCCCGAGAGCACCACGCCGATCATCGGGGCCAGCGGCGCGGTCGCCGCGATTCTGGGGGCGTACGCCATCACCTGGCCCTGGGCCAAGGTCGAGACCTTCGTGGTGCTCGTCGTCTTCTTCACCGTCATCGAATTGCCCGCGCTGGCCGTGCTGGGGTTGTGGTTTCTGGGGCAGGTGTTGGAGGCGAGTCGAGCCGTGGGCCCGGACGCCATTGCCTACCGCAGCGGCGTGGCGTGGTGGGCGCACGTCGGCGGGTTTGTCGCGGGGGCGATCGCCATGCCGGTGCTCAGCGCGCTGGCGGGCAAACCGGACCGGGGTTGGCCCGAGCCCATCCAGGCCGAGGTGGTGGACTGAGGCATGGCCCGGCCGAGGCTGCGAAAACTCGATCCCGCGATTGATCTTTCGCGCCATCTCATCGCGGTCGAGGCCCTGCCGCGTCCATGGGACCCTCGGGCGGTCTTCGGCCGGGAAGCCCTCTTGGAGGTCGAAATCGGCTCAGGCAAAGGCCTTTTCTTGCGCAATGCCGCGGCCGCTCACCCGGAAACCGACTACCTGGGCGTCGAGATCGCGCCGGCCTATGCGCGGCACGCCGCGGCGGGCCTTGCCAAACTGGGTCTGCCCAACGCGGTGGTGGCTCTCGGCGACGCCCGCCGGCTGTTCGAGGAAATCCTGCCCGCAGGCGCCGCAGCCGCCATTCACGTCTACTTTCCCGATCCGTGGTGGAAGAAACGGCACAAGAAACGCCGGTTGATGCAGGAGGGATTCGTCGAGCGGATCGAACGGGCGCTTCGGCCCGGCGGTGTCCTTCACTACTGGACCGACGTGGAAGAGCAGTTCCGCGCGGTCGTCGACCTCATGGCATCGCGAACCCGGCTGGAAGGACCGATCGCGGTGCCCGAGACGCCCGCGGCGGGCGATCTGGATTACCGCACCCACTACGAGCGTCGGGCCCGCCTGCACGGCCAGACCGTCTACCGCGCCCAATGGCGCAAACGCTAGGAAGGCGGGCCTCGGCGACTTCGGCAACAACCACCGGTCCGGTTGGGGGTTGGCCGGCAAAAGTCGCCGAACCGCGTCCCTTGGTGTCCGACAGCCCGCGTGGCGCAACTCGTTGCGCTCGTAGGGACTTGCGCCTGCGTGTCAAGGCGTGGCGGCTTTTGGCCCGGCAATTGCTCCGCGGAGTCCTCGGGCGGGCCGAAGCACTCCGGCCGTCACGGATGCTCAAGAACGACACCCTCGCAGGGAAGGAGCAGAACTCGTGCTGATCCAGAGCATTTTGGGCGGGCGTCCCGACCCGGCTGCCCTCGCGCGGAGTGAATCGTCCGACGCGGCCAACGTCCAGCGCCATGCCGTGTCCACGATCGAGCAGAGCGTGTCGGCGCCACGCCAAGACGCGCTGCGGGCGATCGCGGCCGAGTACGACGTCACCGACATCTCTCCGCGCACGTTCTCGGAGATGATCGGCCGGCTCCGCCAGGCCGGCGCGCTGTCGGACAAGGACTACCAGGAACTCGCCGCCATCCGCGTGGACCTCGAGCAGGCCGGGATCGGCCCCGACGACGAGATCGACCTGGTACGGTTCTACCGCCAGCGCCTGCAAGAGGCAGCGCAGGCGGAAAAGAGTCGGGAAACCCCGAGGCCGGACCTCGAACGGCTGCGTGCCCGGCTCGAGTGGCTTCAGAAGTTCGCGGCCCTCCGCTCGCCGGAGGCATCGCCGATCGACACGGCCGCCTGAAAGGCTACTCGGCGTCTTCGCGCACGCTGAACTCGAGCTTCCAGCGGCCTTGCGTCTTCGTGCTGACACACCACAGCTCGAGCATGCCAAGCTCGGTCACCTTCGAGTGGAAACGGACAGGCACGTAGTCCTCGTCGATCTGCTCGTCGGACGGCAGCGCGGTTTCCATCGAGTCGGTCTCCTGGAGATCGTCGTCGGTCCAGGCGTCGAGCAGGTCGCCGGGCTTGTCGTGCTTGCGCGTCGACGAACTGAAGAAGCGGAACTGGGCGGGCTCGCCGACCACCAGGCCGATTTCCTCCGAGGGCACCTCGGTCTCGGTGCCTTCCTCCATGCCGAATGGCACGACGCACAACGCGCGCAAGGGGCGCGGCGCGCCGGGCACGGCCGGACCCGCCGTCTCGATCCCGACGTAGTACGCCCGGGCCGTGCCGCCGCGGATCCGCATTCCGCCATGCTCCTTGACCCAGCCGTAGCAGGCCGCGCCCCGGGCCACGGCGTGGTCGAGGTCGGGCGCCCCGGTCAAGGGACGCGGCATCGCCTCGGCCGGGAACCAGCGGCCGATCACCTCCAGAAGGCGCTGGCGGAGCATCTCGGACTTGAACACCCCGCCATTGAACAGCACGTGCGTGGGGCGCACCGGACGCGCCGGCTCGCCGTGGGCAGCGAGGAACGCGGCCAGGTGGCGGGTGATCGCCGTGTCGGTCTCGAAAGGCAACCCGATCTCCCGGAATCCCGACGCCCGGCGACGGGCCGGCCGTTCCGAGACCTCCGTAAACGGAAAGAAGCCCTCGACGAGCAGGTTCGCGACGATCTGCCGATCGATTTCCACCGAGACGGTGCCGCCGATGAGCCGGCTGCCGCGGCCCAGGACCGAGATCGTGTGCTTCTCGGGGC
This sequence comes from Thermoguttaceae bacterium, assembly GCA_024653385.1. Taxonomy (GTDB): domain Bacteria; phylum Planctomycetota; class Planctomycetia; order Pirellulales; family Thermoguttaceae; genus JANLFZ01. The sequence goes on from JANLFZ010000117.1 coordinate 7,589, forward strand.
CGCCGGGGGCCAACAGGGCCTCCTTGGCCGCCCGGCACGAGTGCCACAGGGCGACCGACTGCCACGGATCGAGCTGCACGCCTTTCTCGGCGAACAGCCCGGCCAAACGATGGGCCAGCGCCATGTCCATGTTGTCGCCGCCCACCAGCAGGTGGTTTCCCACCGCGATCCGCTCGAGAATCAACTCGCCGTGTTCCTCCGCGACGCCGACCAGCGTCAGGTCGGTTGTCCCGCCGCCCACGTCGCACACCAAGAGCCGATCGCCCAGCTTGAGTTGCCGGCGCCAACGGTCGCCCACGTCGGCCAGCCACGCATAGACCGCCGCTTGGGGCTCCTCGAGGAGCACCAGGGTTTCGGGCAAGCCCGCAGCCATCGCGGCCTCGCGCGTCAGCTCGCGGGCGCTGGCGTCGAACGAGGCCGGCACGGTCAGCACGACCCTCTGGTCGGCCATGGGAGCGTCGGGAAAGGCAGCCTCCCACGCGCCGATCAGGTGCTCCAGGCACCGCTGCGACGCGACGACCGGCGAGACCTTGGGCACGTCGTCCGGCGCGTTCCACGGCAACACCGCTTGGCGCCGATCGACCCGGCTGTGTGCCAGCCACGACTTGGCGCCCGACACGGTCCGGTGGGGCACTTCCGCCGCTTGGCGTCGCGCAAACTCGCCGACCGCGAACTCGCAGCGCGTGCGCCACGGGAGGTCGTAGACGCCGCTTTGGATCTCTTGCCCGGTGGCCAGGTAGAGGAACGAGGGCAGCATGGTTCGCCCCTCGGTGGTGCCCTGGGCCACGATCTGCGGAATCGGCAGGACCTGCACACTGGGCCGTTCGGCATCGAGCGGAACGTACGCCACCACGCTGTTCGTCGTGCCGAGGTCGATTCCGACGATGTACTTGGCCGCCATAGGCTCAACCGATCTCCACTTCCACCGGGGCGACGACGCGGGCCGATTCCTCCTTGCCGGACCACGAAGGCAACTCGCACCTCGTGGCCTCCCAGCCGGGATGCACGAGCCTGCCCCGGTACGGTGGCTGGCCGGTCACGTTGCCGATCAGGCGATAGCGCCCGGCATCGTAACCTGCCGGCACCTCGAGCATCGAGCCCTCTTCTTGCGTCACGGCGGGAACCAGTGCGAAAAACCTCTCCAGCACGGCGCCGCAATCGCGATGGACTTCCCGGGCAGCCGCGGCGATCTGCGCGTCCGAATAGCCCGCCAGCGACTCCTTCACGAAATCCACGAATCGCGCCTCTCGCTGAAGCGCCGCCAGAAGCGTCAGGGCCTCGCTCCGCGCGGCGGGCTTGGGCTCGGGTTTCTTGACCAGCGCGGGCTTGGGCTCGACGGCCACCGGCGGCCCCGCCCCTGCCGCGGGGGACTGCTTGGAACGCTCGAGAGCCTCCTCGATCAGGCGGGCTGCCTCGCCATGGACCAGGGCGACGAAAAACGCCCGCACCGCGATCCAAATCCGCCGCATCACAGCACCTCCCTCTTGGGCGTCGGCAACACCGTTCCGCAAAGGTGTTTGGAGCCAGGAAGTAAACCGTCCCATGCGGGCGGTTGTCAATCCCGTCGCTGGTGGCAACGCGGCAGGCAACCCGCCCAAGCGTCATGCCACCCAAGCAAGTAGGGTGCGTGCTCTGCACGCACGCGATCGCTCCCGCCGGAAAGGCCGCGCGGGCTTGGCGTGGGTGCAGAGCACCCACCCTACGCGACTGATCCACCCATTTTGTCTACGCGACTAAGGCGCAGGAAAATGGGGGCAATATGTGCTTCTAAGGAGCGTCTGATGCCACGAAACAGGCTAGGGAGCGTGCTTCGAGCGTGACTACTCCGTCGGGAGAAGGGGGCGGACCATCGAGGTTTGGATAGATGTCGCCTGGCGACTTGACGCCGGTATTGATGAAGGTCTGCCATGCCAGATGCCGGACGTTCGAAGGAATGACGAACCGGCAAGGGTCGAACCCGGCGTGGCACATCAACAGGACGTGGTGATGCGTCGACGGCTCGCCGTTCTCGCCCGGCGGGGCCGCGAAAAGGCACGCCAGGCTGCGCACGTCGGCGTTCCAATCGACCGGTCCGCCCTCGGCGCTGTACCAGCTTACATCGGGGAGTCCGCCCGGCCTGACCGGGCGCCCGGTGAGGAAGTCGGTCCGCCGCACGGCGGGCTCTGCCTTGCGGAACGCGACCAGCGCCTGGACGAATCGCCGCAAGGCCGGGTGTTTCCGCACCAGGCGCCAATCGAACCACGAGATCTCGTTGTCCTGGCAGTAGGCGTTGTTGTTGCCGCGTTGGGTCCGGCGGCACTCGTCGCCGAACAAGATCATCGGCACCCCCTGGCTCAACAACAACGTGGCCAGCATGTTCTTGATCTGCCGCAGCCGAACCCGCACGATGTCGGGCCGCCACGAGGGCCCCTCGCAGCCATAGTTGCAGCTTAGGTTGTTGTTCTCGCCGTCGCGGTTTCCTTCTCCGTTCGCTTCGTTGTGCTTCTGTTCGTAGCTGACCAGATCGTTGAGCGTGAAACCGTCGTGCGAGGTGATGAAATTGATGCTGTGGTACGGGTTGCGGCCACCCGGCTGGTACAGGTCGCTCGACCCGGCCAGGCGCGTCGCGAGGCTCCCGATCTGACGAGGATCACCGCGCCAGAACCGCCGAACATCGTCGCGGTAGCGCCCGTTCCACTCGGCCCAACGGTGACTGGCGAAGGTGCCGACCTGATACGCCCCGGCCGCGTCCCACGCTTCGGCAATGATTTTCGTATCGGCCAGGAGCGGGTCTTCGGCAATCGACTCGACCACGGGCGGATTGGGCAAGATGTTCCCGTCGCGGTCGCGGCTGAGGATCGAGGCCAGGTCGAAGCGGAACCCGTCGACGTGGTAGTTGTGGACCCAGTGCCGCAGGCAGTGGAAGATCAGTTCGCGGACGATCGGGTGATTTCCGTTGAGCGTATTGCCGCAACCCGTGTAATTGCGGTAATGCCGGCCTCCGTGCTCGAGCATGTAGTACACGCGGTTCTCAAGGCCCTTGAAGCTCAACGTCGGGCCGTATTCGTTGCCTTCGGCCGTGTGATTGAACACCACGTCGAGGATCACCTCGATACCCGCCTTGTGCAACTCCCGCACCATCTCCTTGAACTCGCGGACCTGGCAGCCCGGCTCGCTGCCGTACGCATATCCGCGATGGGGCGCGAACAGGGCCATCGGGTCGTAGCCCCAGTAGTTCGGCCGCTCGGGCATGTTGCCCCACCAATCGCGGATGGGAAACTCATGCACCGGCATCAGCTCGACCGCGGTCACCCCCAGCGATTGAAGGTAGGGGATCTTCTCGATCAACCCCAGGTACGTGCCCGGGTGTTTGACGCCGCTGGTCTTCGACCGGGTGAAGCCCCGCACGTGAACCTCGTAGATGACGGTCTCGGACAGGCTCCGCCGAAGGTGGCGGTCGTCTTGCCAATCGAACTCATCATCGACGACCACGCATTTAGGCGGCCTGATGATCCCATCATCCGAGGGAAGAAAATCGCCAGCCAGGGCCTTGGCATAGGGGTCGATCAGCCTGGCCCGGGGGTCGAAACGGTGGCCGCGGTCCGGGTCGTAAGGCCCGTCGGCCTGGAAGTGGTAAAGCTGGCCCGCGGTCATCCCGGGGACGAACACGCTCCAAATGTCGCCCCAGCGGTTCAGTTCGGGGTCGAAATCGATGATCTCGAACGGTTCGCGGTCCGTCACCTGGTTGTACAGCAGGACCCGCATGGCCGTTGCCGAACGACTGAACACGACGAACTGAACGCCATCGTCGTGGACGATTGCGCCGTAAGGAAGGGGATGGGTGAACCTTAACGACGGCGGTCGTTCGAACATGGAAGCGGGTTCATAGGCGCGGCCCAAGAGAAAGCTTACTTCACGAGGATACCAGGGATTGAGGTCGATCGCCATGCTGCGTCCGTAGTCCGAAGTCCTGGTTGCGTAATCCGGGCAGGCATCTGGAAGTATCAGCCGCCAATCCAGAACTTATTCTTCGGTAGCCCGTCCCGCGAAGTGGAACGGAACGGCGGCAGCCGGGGCAATCCCTACCACCGAAAGGGCTTTGGCGAACCGAACGACACGACGCAACCCCACCATTGACATGCACCACCAGGCCCGTCGGGCCGAAAACGCCGCGCCAGACGCAAGCACCGCGCAACCCAAGATCTTCCAACCCCTTGCGCCAGCCAGCGAGCGAATGCAAGCGTCCGCACTGGTTCCGGACCTCCCTACGCGCGAAAAAAGGCCTGCCCCCCGGGCTGATGGATCAGCCATCGCAAAGCCACCTTGGGGGGACGGCCCATTGCGGGTGCCGGGGCCCCACAATGCGCCTGTCCCCCCAAGGTCACGATCGGACGGATTCTGAGCGAAGGCCAAGGACGTGGCGCTCTTTTCGGCCTACTCTTCCTTCTCGACCTTATCCAGGGCCTCCTTGTGGAAGACCTCGTGGCAATCGTGGCAGCTTTTTTCGAGGTCCTTCTTGGCTGCCTTGACGGCCGCGAAGTCCGCGGCGCGCACGCCGGCGTTCACCTTGGCCGCCGCGTCGCGCATCTGTTCGCAGAACTTGTACCATTGCTTGACCTGGTCGTCGCCCTTGGCCTCCGAGGTGTCGGCGATGGACCCTTGGGCAATCACGGCCAACACGGCGGCGTCTCCCGCATTCGTCTTCGACTTGGACTTGAAGGCTTTCTCAGTCCGGGTATTGCGCTTGAGCCGGCTGTCGATGCCGGGGACGGCCTTCATCAACTGCTGCAACGAGGCCACTTTCTCCCATTTCAGCGACGAGGGATCGCCCTTGGACTGAGCGGCCTTCTTGACGGCCGCCACACCGGCTTTCGCACTGGCGAAGTCCTTGGCCGCGGCAAGTTCCTGGGCCGCCTTGATCAGGCCGGGAGCCGCCGCCTTGTAGTCGTTCTCTTGGTCGTGCAGACCCAAGCCCAACGCAATCAGAATCATCGTGTTGGCGTCCTTGAGCAGTTTCCCCTCCGAGGCCTTGTACTCCTCTTCGTCCTTGACGGCCTCTTCGAACTGCTCGATGTACGCCTCGACCTGGGACGCCAGGTCCTTCGCCGGGGCGAACGTCGAGACCTTCGGAGCGGTTGGAGACTCGGCCAGGGCGGCGCCCCACGTGGCCGACAGGGCGACGGCCAAAACCGCCAGGACAAAACGCCACCAAGATGTGGATTTCATCAGGTTCTCCTCATTTCTGGATAGGGAAACAACTCGTTACTGAATAGGGGAAACAACGCACACCGATCCCACGCGCTGTGGGAGGTCGATCCTGGGCAGGCCCGGAACCGCGAACACTTGTTGCACGGTCCCGGGAGAAGAAGGCGTGGCATTTTTCAACGCATACAGTCTCCCAAGGCACGCATCCGATGTCAAGCGAACCCCTTGTCCGCGTGGGTGCAGACCCCACGGATTGCAGGCCGGCCACCTTGTGATCGGCTTACGCTACAATACGGGCATCTCATGCACTCGAGAGGCACCGTGCAGACTATGGCCAAAGCGACATACAAGTCGGCCGGCGTGGATCTGGACCTGTACAACGAGGCGATGGATCGGCTTCCCCGGCTGTTGGCTCGAACCTTCACACCTCGGGTCGTGACGCTCGAACAAGGGTTCGCCGGCCTGTTTCGTCTGGATTTCGACAGCCCCCTGTTCGCCCGGCACTATCGGGAACCGGTGCTCGTCTCATGCACCGACGGGGTGGGAACCAAACTCAAAGTGGCATCGCTGGCGGGCGTGCATCACACGGTGGGAATCGACCTGGTGGCCATGAGCGTCAACGACGCCCTGTGCATCGGCGCCGAACCCCTGTTCTTTCTCGACTACGTCGCGATGCCCAAGGATGACCCGCCGCTGTTGGAACAGATCGTTCGTGGAATCACCGACGGCTGTCTGGAGTGCGACTGCGCCCTGCTCGGCGGCGAGACCGCCATCCTTCCCGACGTCTACTCGCCCGGCGATTATGACCTGGCCGGCTTCTGCGTCGGCGTGGTGGAGCGGAAGAGCGTGATCGACGGCCGGGCCATCGTCCCTGGCGATGTCGTTCTGGGCCTGGCCTCTACCGGTCTCCACTCGAACGGCTATAGCCTTGCGCGCAAGGTCGTTTTCGAGATCGCGGGCCTGGGGGTGCGGGACTATGTCGACGAACTGGGCCGCAGCGTGGGCGACGAGTTGCTGAGTCCCACTCGGATCTACGTGCGGCCGGTGCGAAACGTGCTCGCCTACTACCGGGTCAAGCACGTGGTCCACGGCATCGCGCATATCACCGGCGGCGGGTTGTTCGAGAACCTCGAGCGAATTGTGCCCCACGGCGTGCGCATCGTCATCGACCGCGGCTCGTGGCCAACGCCGCCCGTCTTCGCCTGGATCCAGCGGCTGGGCGACATTGAGCAAGCCGAGATGGACCGGGTATTCAATCTGGGCGTCGGCATGGTGCTGGTCGTCAGTCCCCACTACGCCGCGAGCATCCGCCGCCAACTGGCCGACGGTGGGTTGGAAAGCTGGCCCATCGGCCGAGCCGAAGCGGGCCCGCGGGGCGTCGTCTGGAGCAGCTTGTAGGGCTTGCGACACAACAAGGCAGGCCAAATCCCGTCTAAGGGCCTGTAAAACTATAAGTTGGGCAATCTTATGGAACCCAAGGAAGCGAA
>JANLFZ010000118.1:0-670 GCA_024653385.1 Thermoguttaceae bacterium
CCATGATCGACCTCCTCGCCAACGGTTTCCCCTTGCGCCGTAAAGTCTACCAACGCGGGATCACGGGGGGCAAGCGCCGACCGAAGGTCTCAAGAAGCAGCGAAGGCCGCCTCCGCGGCGGCCTTCTGCTCGCTCGACGCGAGCGGCAGGCAGGTTTGACTATCGCCCGAACTGCCACATGAACTGCCACGCCTGGCAGTCGGGGCAGCAGTCCCAGGGGCAGCCGCAGTTGAGGCCGTCGCACGTCGGGCAGCCGCAGCAGGGGCACTCGCACGTCCCGTCCTGAAGACGTTGTCGCTCCTGTAGCTGATCCCGCTGCTGGTCCCTCTGTTGCGTCCGCAGTTGGTCGGCAGCCATCATGCCGCTGACAACCAACCCGAGAAGGACGACGACCAACAACCCGAGAGTCAACACACGCTTCATCGTAACACCTCCCAACAAAGCGCACTGCCTTGCCCTCGCGAGAGAACATATCACCATCGCGAAACCGCGTCAACGTTTTTGATGCAAAAACACCAAGGTGGGCGTAAGTCGCCGACAATCGCCACTCCAGAGAGGAATGCGGGATATGCAATAATTGCACACCTCGATGCGGCAATGGGCCCGCCGGGATCCGTCTCCGCGATACCCGCAATCCGATCGCCGCCGGCGCGACCGGGTTCTGCGCTGG
>JANLFZ010000118.1:680-10841 GCA_024653385.1 Thermoguttaceae bacterium
GTCGAACTTCGCGTCGCCATGACGCAGACCCTCGCCGGCGCGTGGGAAAGAACGCCCTCGCTGGCGCTTCGGGTTAGTATGGGCGCGGGAGCAACCTGGGCTAGCGCATGAGCATGCCGCCACTGACGTCGACCGTGGCCCCGGTCATGTAGCTGGCCGCGTCGGAGGCGAGAAAGACCACCACCTTGGCCACCTCCGACGTGTCGGCCACCCGGCCCAGCGGGATCCGGGCCTTGTACTTCTCGGGGTTTTCGGTCAATACCTTGGCGGTCATTTCGGTGAACATCATGCCCGGGGCCACCGCGTTGACGCAGATGCCGTATTTGGCCACCTCGCGGGCAAGCGCGACGGTGAACGAGACGATCCCGCCCTTGCTCGCGTCGTAGGGGGCATGCCCGGTGGTCGAGCCGCGGAAAGCCGCCTGGCTGGAGATGTTGACGATCCGCCCCGGCCGGCCCGCCGCCACGAGGTGCCGGACCATCGCCCGCGACGCGAAGAATGTGCCGGTCAGATTCACCTGGATCGTCTCGATCCACTCGTCGGCGGGCATGTCTTTCACATCGCGGGTCGGGCAGATGGCCGCGTTGTTGACCAACACGTCGAGCCGGCCGAACCGGGCAAGCACGCGGCCGAACATCGCTTCGACATCGGCCTCGCGCGCCACGTCGGCCTGAATCGCCATCGCCTCGACGCCGTGGGTCTTCCGGATTTCCTCGACCAGGGCCTCGGCCTTGGCCGGGTCGCGGCGAAAGTTGACGACCACGCGGGCGCCCTCGGCCGCCAGTTCCCAGCAGATCGCGCGCCCCAGACCGTGCGATCCCCCGGTCACCAGGGCCGTCTTGTCGCTAAGGTGAAGATCCATGGTCACTTCGCGTCCACGACCACGACCGTTTGATTCAGCGCCGGGGCCGTCGCGGGGAACCGCAACTCGCCCTGGTCGGTGGCGGCCTGAACATAATACTCCAGGTCGGTCTTGGTGGCCTCCGCGGGGAGCGCGACGCGGTACACGCCCCGGGCCACGTGAACGAGTGGCACTTTGTTGAATTGCCCGGAGCCGAGCGGACGCCAGGCCGCCGCGACCTCGCTGGGCTTGGCGCCGAGGACGACCACGGTAAGCGTCAGCGGTTCGCCGGCGCTCAGGCCGGTGCGCACGAAGGGCACGAACAGGCGCGGCTTGCCGGGATGCGCTTGGGGCGGCATGGCGTCGGCCGGCAACGGCTCGCCCAAGAGCCGGGCCAACTCTTGCCCCGGCTTGCCGACGATCTCCGGCAGGTTGTGCTGCTGCCAGTTCACCACGGTACCCATCTCGCCGGTGGTGGTCACGGTCGCCAGCAAGTAGCGGTGGACCTCGGTCACCTGGGCGATCAGTTCCTTGCGCACTGGCAGGGCCAACTCGCGGGCGAGGCGCTTTTGGGCCGCCGGATCCTTCTCGGCCTTCACCTTGGCCAGGGCCGCGTTGAACCGGGCCCAGGTGCAGTTGGCCTGGGCGTTGGCCCGCATGAATCGGAAGTTGTCGAGCCAGTAATCGAACCGTTCGAGGTGGCCCGCCCCACGGACCTTGGGGCGCAGCGCGGCCAACTCGTCGACAAAGGCGTACTCCTTGGCCACTTGTTCCCAGGGCCGCGGATCGGGCTTGATGCCGCCCGGGCCGTTGACCCAATCCGAAGGCCGCGGCAGGTGGCAGTCGATCCGCGCGAAGATGGCCGCGGCGGCCTGGGCTACCTCGGGCCCGAATTGAATGCGGCACCAGTCGGCATAGAAGTCGTCGGAGGCCAGATACCGGTTCCGGCCGCCTTGAGTCGAGGGAGGCCAATCGGCCTGGTAGTCGCCATAGGCCTCGCCGCCGCAGTTGATCTTGCGCGTGACCGGCCCCTCGACCGCGATGGCCGCGATGCAGGGGAACTCGACCTCGTAGGTCAGCTCGATCGCCAGCCGGCCGTTGGTCACCTCGACATCCTTGACCACGTAGTCGAGGGCCTTGTTCTTGCCGACCTTGGCGAAAAGGTCCAAGTGCTCGAAAACCTGCTTGCCCTGGACCTTCGCGCCGAAGACCCGCTTGCCCTTCTCGCCGTAGTGCGGCTCGGCAAGCTGGAGCTTGACGGTGTAGCGGCCGTTGGGCACGTCGAGCAGGTACCCGCCGGTGTTGTAGCGCACATCGAGGTAGAGCGGATCGTCGTCGGTGCCGGCCACCTCGGTCTTCGGGAACTTGGCCACTTGCCCGCCCAGCGGGCCCTCGGGTGGCTTAGGCACTTGAATACTCTTGTTGATGGCCGGGTTCCAGGCTGTCTGGTCCCACGCGGCGGCGGCCAGGGCCGAGACGTTCGGCCCCAGGATCCGCGTGCGCCAGTGGATGCCCAAGAGTCCCGTGCAGCCGTAGGCCATGGCGTCGGCGGCGTCCTTGCGCATGCGCCCGACCCAAAGCTGCGGCGAGGTCAAGGCCGGGTCGTCTTCCATCCACGGGATGGCCCACTTCGGCCGGCCCTGGACCTTCGCAAACCCCGGTTCGACCGGCTCGTGCCCCACCTGCCGGTTGATGCAACTCATGGGCATCTCCTTGGGCAGGAAGTCGTCGAACAGCGCGGGCTGCTGGGGCGGGCCGAGCACCCAGCCGCACGTGGCCAGCGTGAACGAGGGCTTTACCTTCCTGGCCGCGGCGATCGCCGCGCGGAAGTCGGCCAGCGTCGCGTCGATCTGCGATTGGCTCACGGCCGACCAGGTCCAGCCCTCGGGCGTCCAGAACCAGTAGTAGTCCAGCGGGTGCGTCTGGAGAATCCGCCGGAACATGGCCTCGTAGACCTCTTGAACCACGGCGGGACTGGCGGGGTCCTTGCCCTGGGCCTTGAGGCGCTCCTTGACCGGCGTGGGCAAGATCAGGGGCGTCTCGGTGCCGAGGCAGGTCTTGATGCCCAGCTTGCCCGCAAAGCCAAACGCGTCGCGCAACAGCGTACCCATGCGCAAAAACAGTTCGTTCTGATCCTCGGGCGACTTGGGCCAGGGGGTCATGCCGAGCATATAGTCGGCGCCGTAGTCGTCGCGGTCGAACATCGCCGCGGCGCCAAACGCATAGTCGCCGGTCTTCATGGCCTGGTAGCCCCAGGTGCCGTTGACCGTGGTGAAGTGCCGCGCGGGATAGCCGGCCTTCACGCGCCCGCCGTCGCCGAGGTCCTCGGCACGGCCGATCCATGTAAGCGGCTCGGGCCCCACGCCGCCCTCGGGATACGTGTGCAGACCGAAGAAGTTCATGCGCAGCTTGGGCAACTGGCCGAGGATGGCCTTGTAGCCGTCGGCGTTCCACCAGTCGGGCCCTTCGGGAAAATCGTGGAACGGCTGGATGCCGCGGCGGTCGAAGAGCGGCTTGCCTGCTTCAGCCAGGTCCGCCGGAATGCCGAGCGCGGCCTGGGTGTCGGGCGCCACGTCGCCTTCCAGGTAGAACCGAACGCCCAGCCGCTCCGCCAATCGATAGGCCCCGTAGAGCGCGCCGATCGGATCGCCGCCGGCCACGAGCACGACGGGCCGGTTCCCTTGCACGCGCACGCCCAGCAGGTACTGCTCGCCGTGGAGCGCGGCGACCGAGTCGGCCAGGGGCGACCCCAACGCGGCGGCCTGGACCACCGGCCGCGCCTTCGCGCCGACCACGATCACCGGGCCGGCCTCGCCCGACAAGCCTTCGACGAGCGGCAGCAATCGCCCGGTCCGCACGTAGATGTAGCGGCGGATCTCCTTGGCGGCCAGGGACTCGGCATACGAGGCGTCCCGGGCACAGACCACAGCCGCGGGAACGATATTCTCGGCAGCCCGCGCGGGCATCGCGAAACCCGCAACCACGGCCGCCGCAATCAACACGGCGTGACGGATCATGGCGCACCTCCACGGCGTCGGACGGTTCAGTCGAAACTCGTACCGGATTGTAGACCACGGCAAGGCAGGCTTTCAACCGGCCTCGGCTGCCCGGTCGCCCTGCGGGCGGTGCGTCTCGGGGCAGCGCGAGGTGATTGGAATCGAGGGGCTCGGCCAGACGCCTCGCGGCAGGTACAATGGCAAGAGGCGGGTTTCGAGGGAGGGCGGATGCCGCGGTTCGACAAGCTGGAATTCGACGAGCCTTCCAGGCGGTCCCCGGACGGGGACGAGGCGGATCGCTTTCCGCGCCAGCGCCCGGACTGGCTGGCCCGGGCCGACGAGAACCGCCGGTCGGGCCTGTACGAGAACGCCTTGCGGTGCTATTCGCGCGGCTTGGAAGAAAACCGGTCGCTGGTGGGCGGCTGGCTCGGGCAGGTCCAGATGCTTGTGCTGCTGGGCGAACTGCCCGAGGCCGAACTCTGGGCCCGCAAGGCCCTCGAACTGTTCCCCGCCAACGGCGACCTGATGGCCGGGCGCGCCCAGGCCTTCTGCCGCATGGGCAACAAGAAGCAGGCTTACGCGCTGTGCGACGGCGCGTTGCAGCAGGCCGGCCAATCGGCCTACCGCTGGACGGTTCGCGGCGAGGTCATGCTCGCCAACCGGCAAGACGTGGACCGGCACTGTTTCGACAAGGCCCTGGGGCTCGATTCCGACTGGCTCGTCCCGCTCGAAATCGCGCTGGCCTGCCTTTACTACGACAAGGCGGGCAAGGCGCTGCCGTTCGCCCAACGGGCCGTCGAGTCGGCGCCCGACCAGCACTACGCATGGCACGTGCAAGGGCTCTGCCAGCAGGAACTCGGGATGAACAGCGCCGCGCGCAAGAGTTTCGAGCGATGCCTCGAACTGTGTCCCCGGCACAGCGAGGCGGCACGCCGTCTTGCCGAGGTCAGCCTGCCGGGGTTTCCGCTGGGCCGGATCCTCCGGCGACTGTTCGGGCGTTCATGACTCGGGTTCCCTAAGATTGCCCAACGTGTTCCTTCACAGGCCCAAACCATGGCATGGACACTGGAGAAGATCCTTCGGGGTGCGCGGAAGTTCGGCGCCAGCGACGTCCATCTGGTGCGCGGCGTGGCCCCCGTGGTCCGCGTCCATGGCGAGATCCAGGTGGTGCAGGGCGAGCCGCTCGACGAGCCGACGCTCCGCCAGTTGGTCGAAGAGACCCTTCCCGCCAAGCAGCGCGAGTTGCTTGAGCGCGACTGGGAGATCTGCTTCTCGCGCCATTGGGACGGCATCGGCCGGTTCCGCACCAGCGTGTACTACCACGCGGGCTGCCCCGAAATGGCCATCCGCCTCTGCGAGACGGCGATCCGCAGCGCCGGCGAGTTGGGCCTGCCGCCGGTCGTCGACGAACTGACCCGATTGCCCAACGGGCTGGTGCTCGTGACCGGCCCGACGGGCGTGGGCAAGACCACGACGCTCAACTACATGATCAACGTGATCAACCAGGAGCGCCGCGCGAAGATCGTGACGATCGAAGACCCGGTCGAGTACGTTCACGAGAATTGCCGCAGCATCATCGTCCAGCAGGAGGTCCGCACCGACGTCAAGTCGTTCCGCGAGGCGCTGGTCCACGTCCTGCGCCAGGATCCCGACGTGATCGTGGTGGGCGAGATGCGCGACCTCGAAACGATCGAGACCGCCCTGATCGCCGCCGAGACCGGCCACCTCGTGCTGGCCACGTTGCACACGCCCGACTCGGTGCAGACCGTCCAGCGCATCTACAGCGTCTTTCCCGCCACCCAGCAGAATGCGATCGTGGTGCAACTGTCCGCTTGCCTGCAAGCGGTCGTCGCCCAGAAGCTGCTGCCCCGGGCAGACGGCAAGGGCCGGGCGCTGGCCTGCGAGGTGCTGGTGAGCACGCCGGCCGTGCGCGCCCTGATTCGCGACCGGCGGGAGCACCAACTCTACAACGAGATGCAGACGGGGCGCAAGGCCCAGATGCAGACCATGGATAGCGCGCTGTTCGATCTCTACCAGCGCGGCGAGATCACCTACGACACGGCCGTCTCCCACGCGCGCGAACCCCAACTGTTCAAGCGCCGGACGGGCGACGAAAACCAGCGTTCGAGCTGGGAAGACGACGAATAAGGTCGTCGAGGCTTCAGTCCCACCACCACGTGGTCGGGGTCTGCGACGCCGCCTTGGTCCGCACCGTCGCGACGTCGCGCTGCGTGACGGTCTTCTCGACGATCGACCAGGGGTTGATCGACACGCCGCCCGCGGCGATCATCCAGCTTCGCCCCTTCTTGACGAGGGTCGCCTTGCTTGCCACCTGCTTCGGCGCGTCGAGCTTGACGGTCGGGGCGCCGTCGCTTTGCGTCAACTGGGGCAACGAAGCGCCCGCCTTGGCCAAAAGGTTCTCCTTGGCGATTAGCGCGGCGGCCACCGCGACGTCCATGCAGTTGCGAAGCTGCCCGAACACGGGTTCGGCCAATGCCAGTTCCGCATAGCGATGGGTCATCAGGTCGGCCCAGCGCTGCGACGCGGGGTCGGCCTTGCCGCTGGGGTGTTGCTTGCCCTGGGCGTCGAAGAAGTCGACCTCGGCGACGGCCTTGACCGAACCGCCCCGGATCTCCCACGAGAGGCCCTGATCGTCGCGGACCAGCGACGGGTAGTTGGGCTCAAGCCACCACCGCGGCAGCATGTTGCTCATGCCCCGACCCGAGGCCCGGACGAACTCGAGGAAGGCGGGCAGTCCGGCGATGGGCGCCCGCTCCAGGCCCATGGAAATCCGCTTCATGCGGTAGTCGGCCGCGACCATGACGCGGGCGAAGTGGCTCGTTTCCGGCACCCCGGCCACCGTGATCTTCTGGGGACCGAGGTGTTCCTCGACCGCGCTGGCGGTCGTGTCCGGATTGCCGATGTCGCGCAAGCGCTTGGCCAAGGCCGAGACGCGCTGGATTCCCTCGGGCGTGGGATCGATCGAGCAACTCATCGGGCCGCGGACATTGCCGCCCAGGGCCCGAAGGGCCGTCAGCAAATCGTCCAGGAGAATCACCGGCCGGCCGGTCGTCATGCCGACGATGTTGCCCCGCTTGTCGAGTTTCCAGCCTTCCCCGAAGCCTGCCAGCACGATGTCGTGCTGCTCGGGATACACGAGCACGTAGCGGATCTCCTGAAGGCCCCCAAGGCACAGCACGTCTTCCGGAAGCGGAGTGCCCTCGCGCAGGTGGCGCTCGATCACGGCGTTGAGGCCCTTGAGCGATACCTTGCGGAGTTCCGAGGCCGGTCGCAGCGCGTCGGGCACGGCCTCCAAACGGAGCTTGTCGAACTCGCCGGCGGCCGCCACGTCGACATGGGTCAACATGCCCTCGGCATTGATCGAGACGCCGCCCACCGCCCGGGTCGTCGTGGCCAGCACCTGGGCCTCGGCAACGGCCGACCATGCCACGACCAGCGCCGCGGCGGCCACGGCGAAGACGATCCGGCGCGCGGTTCGAGCGACGGGACGGTCAGACATCGGCATGAGGATTCTCCTTATTCTACTCGGGCCGGGGAACGGGCTGTGTGGGGTTCCCCCGAGGCTCCCCTGTTCCGCAAACGCGCACGAAGACAAGAGACACCAACAGAGTATAGACTAATTACGCTTGTAGGGGTTTGCAAGGAAATAGCCTATCGCCCGACCTGCCTGTCATGGGGTTGCGGCAAGCCGACCCACGGCAACGAGCGACCTCTTGCCGTGCAGGTCCGTCCCAGGAGGGACGCCACGCCGGCCCAGGAACCCCCTTATAGGGGCATATTCGTGTCGAGGTTCTTGCCAAGCGGGGACCTCGGGCGTTATCCTAAAGGTGTGATGTTCGATTCTGCCGCACCCGATGGGGTGGTCCGAACCCCGGCGGTATTGCTTTTCGTCGCCTGTTCGCGCGGGAGTCTGCGGTGGCCGACCTGGCGTATCTGGTGATCCGCGAAGGCACCAAATGGACGGACGTGTTCCGGCTCGTCCCCGGGCAGTCGGTGACCATCGGTCGGGCTCCCACCAACCAGATCGTCATCAAGGACGAGCGGTGCAGCCGCAACCATGCCGAGTTGTTCGTCAGCCAGGACCAGTGGGTGCTCCGCGATTTGGAGAGCCGCAACGGGACGCTGGTGGGAGAGCATCGGATTTCGGGCGACTGCGTGCTGCGACCCGGCGACGTGATCCGCATTGGGCGATGCCAATTGGTGTTCGTTCACACCCTGACGCAGGCGTTCAGCGACTCGATGCCCTTGCGGCGGCCGGAGGAGGAGGTCGAGGCGACCGCCGCCGGGCCTTTGCCGGACGACGGGTCCGACGTGCTGGCCGCGTACGAACCGACCACGATCATGCACCGGCGCGGCCAGAGCCGGTTTCTCAAATCGGCGGGCGAGGGGCCCAGCATCGCGAAGATGGGCGAGGCGGCCGCCCGGCTGTGCCGCCTGGCGTTCGAGCTGGCCAACACGCCCGACATCGTCAAGATGTGCGAACTGGCCCTGGCCGGTTTGTTCGAGAGCGTGCAGATCGACGCGGGGGCGATCTTGCTCTTGCCGCGCGACATGCCCACGCCGCGCGCGGTGGACCTCGAGGTGGTGTCGTCGCGCACCACGTCCGAGCGGCGTTATCACCGCGTGCCGAATTTCCTCGCCAGCACGGTCATGCGCGA
This sequence comes from Thermoguttaceae bacterium, assembly GCA_024653385.1. Taxonomy (GTDB): domain Bacteria; phylum Planctomycetota; class Planctomycetia; order Pirellulales; family Thermoguttaceae; genus JANLFZ01. Next base: position 9,197 of record JANLFZ010000118.1, read on the forward strand.
GGGCGAGGCGGTGCTGGCGCGCAACGTGCTGGGCGACAGCTCGGTGGGCAGCCGCGACAGCAAGGGCGAGATCCCCGCCGTCAGCGTCATCTGCGCGCCGATCCGCCGGGGCCAGCAGGTGCTCGGGTTGATCCACCTGTACTCGACCGATCCGAAGCGCGTGCCCGATCCGGAGGACCTCGAGTTCACCCTGGCCGTGGCCGACTCGGTCGCCGTGGCGCTGGCCAATCTCACGCGCCAGCAGGAGCTGACCGAGCACCTCGCCCAGATCCGCAACGAGAACGTCGAGCTGCGCGAACGCCTGGGGGTCGAGAGCGAGATTGTCGGCCAAAGCCAGGCGATCCGCGAGATCACCGAGCAGATCGCGCGCGCGGCGGCAAGCAAGGCCACGCTGTTGATTCGCGGGGAGAGCGGCTCGGGCAAGGAGTTGGTGGCCAGGGCCGTCCATTACAGCAGCCCGCGCAAGAAGGGTCCCTTCGTGTGCCTCAACTGCGCCGCCTTGTCCGAGGACTTGCTGGCCAGCGAGTTGTTCGGCCACGAGCGCGGCGCGTTCACCGGGGCCACGGAACGCATGATCGGCAAGTTCGAGGCCGCGCACGGCGGCACGCTGATGCTCGACGAGATCGGCGAGATGGGCATGGGCATCCAGGCCAAGTTCCTCCGCGTGCTCGAAGGCCACCCCTTCGAGCGCGTCGGCGGCAGCAAGCCCGTGCAGGTCGATGTGCGCGTCATCGCCGCCACGAACCGCGACCTCGAGAAGGACGCGGCCGAGGGCCGCTTCCGGCGCGATCTGTTCTTCCGCCTCCGCGTGCTGGAAATCGTCGTGCCCGCCCTGCGCAAACGGCCCGAAGACATCGTCCTGTTGGCGACCCATTTCCTCGAACGCTTCCGCGACGAAACCGGCCGGAAGATCCGCGGCTTTACGCCCCGGGCCTTGGAGCAACTGCGCGCCTACCGGTGGCCCGGCAACGTGCGCGAGCTGAAGAACGTGATCGAACGGGCCGTGGTCCTTTGCCGCGGCGACCTGATCGACCAGGAAGACCTGTTGCTCTCGAAACTCGCCACCGCGGGCGATACCGCCGAAAGCCCCATGATCGGCAAGTTCATGCCCTGCTCGCTGGACGACATGGAGCGGCAACACATCCTGGCCACGCTCCGCCACACCAACTGGAACAAGAGCCGCGCGTCGATCCTCCTGGGCATCGAACGCTCGACGCTCGATCGGAAGATCCGCCGCTACGGTTTGGTCGAAGAACACGGTCCCTAACGGCTCACGGCGCGCGACGAGGCCCTGCCATCACCGGGGAATTACCCCAACAGCGGGCCCCCTGGTGTGTGCCCCTCTTGTTTTCTCGACACCCCATCTTATAATGCCCGCGCAAACGGTCCCGACTAGGGGTTGGTTTCGGGACAGGAAGCGACGTGGCGCATGGAAGTCCTTTGTGGAATCCGGCTTGTCTTGGTCAACAGCAGCGACAAAGGAGGTTCCCATGGTGTTCCGCGGTGTGATGATGGTGTGTTCGGTCATGGTGGTGGCGCTGGCGGGCCTGCCCGCAATGGCTGACGAGGGCTCCGCTCCGGCGCCGTGCGGCCCGGCCGTCGCGCCGTGCCAGCCTGCTGCTATCCAGTATGTCGAGAAGACCAT
>JANLFZ010000118.1:10851-14138 GCA_024653385.1 Thermoguttaceae bacterium
GGTCCGGGAGAAGCGGCTGGTGACCGTCACCGAGTGCCGTCCCGAGACACGCCAGCGCACCTACGCGGTCTGCCGGCTGGTGCCCGAGACCACGCAGGTCGAACGGCAATGCACCGTGATGGTTCCGCAGGTTCAGAAACGCGTGGAACAGTACACCGTGTGCAAGCCCGTCTGGCGTGAGGAACGCCGCGAGTACACGGTGATGGTTCCGCACACCGAAATGCGCCAGGGAACGCGGCGGGTCTGCCGAATGGTGGCGGTCCAAGAGACGCGCACGGTCTGCGAGGACCAGGGGCATTGGGAAGAGCGGCCGGTGACCACGTGCTGCCAGCCCTGTCCGCCCACGTGCGCTCCCGCCGCGTGCGAGCCTGCCAAGCAGGTCGCCACCTGCCGCGTCTGGGTCCCCAAGATCGTCCAGAAACAGGTCCCCGTCACCTGCATGAGGCCGCAGTGGGTCGACGAGCCCTGCACCTATCCCGTGACGGTGTGCAAACCCGAGAAGCGGGTATGCACGGTGCGGGTCTGCCATTACGAGAAGGTCCCGGCCCAGCGCGAGGTGTGCTACACCGTGTGCGTGCCGAAGGTGGTCCGGCGCGTCGAGAACGTCACCACGTACAAGACCATCACCGAGCAAAAGACGTGCAACTACACCGTGATGGTCCCTCACCAGGTGCAGAAGGAAGTCGAAGTTCTGGTCTGCAAGCTGGTCGAGAAGAAGATCCAGGTGCCGGTCTGCGCGCCCGCGTGCTGCCAACCGGTGTGTTGCGCAAGGCCCTGCCGCCGCGGATGCTGAGCGCCTCGCGGCGCGGGCTGCGTCGGGGGCGTGTTCGGCGCCCGTCGGGCGGGCCGGCGCCCGTCGCCGGCCCTAGAAGCGGACCGCCAAGCGGATGCCCGTGACGAAGTCAGGGGCCCGGTCGTTGAGCCCGGCGGCCGCGCGCCAAGTGGCCTGGACCCTCTCGGTGACCAGCCACGAGACGCCCGCGCCGAGCATGTGTTCGGCCCCGTCGGCGACCGATCCGTGGTCGGCGAGCATGGTCCACTCGAGAAACGTGCTCCATCGGGGCGCCAAGAGATAGTCGGCGCTGGCGGTCTGTTCGAGCTGGACGAATCGGTCGCCCTCGAGGTCGAACAGCGCGATCGCCGTCGTGCCGCCGAGGGTCCATCGCTCGCCCAGATGCCAGAGGTACAGCAGTTGGGCGAGCGGCTGGAGGCTGTCCAGCGCGAACGGGTCGCCTTCGAGCGTGACGGGTATGGCGGCCAGGACCGCGGTCTGCGGCCGCCACCCTCGTTGCTCCCACAGGTCGAGCATGAACCCGACGTTCGGATCGAGCGTCTCCTCCGACGTCCCCTCGCCTTCGATCCGGGTCCAGACCCAACCGGGCCAGCCGACCCGGATTTCCAACCGCTCGGTCAGCCCGACGCGAAGCAACAGGTCGGGCAGGGCATGTTCCGACACCGCCGCGCCGGAGACGCGATCAAGCGTGTAGACATATCCCCCCTCGATTTGAACCCGGCCTCGAGCCAGGCCGCTGAGCCGATCCCACCAAGCCCCGTCGCTCGTGGACGGCTGGCCCCACGTCGGCCGCGCGGACGGCCACTCGGGCGAATCGCTTCGGGCAGCACCCGGGTCCACCGCCCCCTCGAACTGCCGCAGCGTCGGCGCGAATACTCCGTCGTCCTCTGCGGCCGACGGCATGGCGCCGAGCAGAGCGATCCACGGCGCAAGAACAAGGCCAAGAGACCGACGTTTCCCGCGGATTCCCACCCGTCTAGCGCCTCCCATGGGTCCTCGGCGGCATCGAGCGAGGCAGAGGGCTTGGACGATCGGGATTCGGCGACCCCCACCGAAGCCGTTTGGCCAGCGACGGCGTCGTTTCCGGTGGACGCGTCGTTCGGTGGTTCATTCCACGGGGTTCGGCGGTTGGGTTCCGCGCCGAGGATCCCAGCGTGAACCCCGAGGAGCGATTGGCTTGCACCCCCGTGCCCGCCTCGTTCGCCACGGCGCCTCGGCTTTCCGGTGCGGGAGACGTCGAGGGATTCGTCGGAACCAGCGTGCCGTCGGGGCCTCGGGTCCACGTGTTTTCGCGGTTCCACGTCTGCCCGTTCGGACCCGCGAAGCTCCGCTGGGTCTCGAGCGTTTGTCCGTCCCACGTCTGCGTGTAGCTGTGCTCGATCGTGCGGCCGTCGCGAAGAGTCACGATCCGCTCGCGCTGGAAGTTCTCGGGCCCGGTGGTGGTCATCGTCGTTTCCTGGCTGCGGATCGGTGTGCCGTCCGGAGCGGTCCACCGGTGCTCGCGGCGAAACGAGTACACGCCGTCGGCGTTCGAGGCCTCCCAGGTTTGCGTCATGGTACCGTGGGGTGTCGTGACGGTGCGCTGATCCGTGACGGGCGTCCCGTCCGTGGGAAGATCCGCCGTCCGCGGCGCAACCGGTACGCCTCGGGCATTGCGATGTTGCTCTTGCCACCGCCACGCAAGAGGCGGGGCGGGGGCTTGCCCACCACCACCCTCCGGTGCCGGGGAGGGTGCCCAATCCGCGGCAGGAACGGGCGTAACGGCCGGAGGCGCGACGGGCGGCGCGGTTTGGTACGTGTCCTGTGCTGGCGCATACGCTGAAAAGATTATTATTGTACCGCAAATAGTAATATATAGGAGCGTCGAGAATGGTTTCATGGCGTTTTCCTCCTTAATCTGAATTATCGGCGAAACCGGCCGAGCGTCTGGAATGCTGTTGAAGGTGCGGCAAGATAGCCGGCATGCCGGCTGGCAACAAGTCCGATTGTTGAGTTGCCCCATCGCTGGTACTCGACGGCTGGTCGATTTGAGGGAAGCAGCCCCCCGCGCGCACGCTTTTCGGAGGCTCTCCTTCGCGCCACGTGAGCATCCGGTACACTGGTTTCGCGTGGCGTGGGCCGATGGACCCGTTGGCGTGTCTTGTGGAACCTAACGCAAGCGGGGAAGGCACCGTTCGGAGGAGACCCGTGTACAGCAAAGACGCCCTGATCGCCCTGTTTCGGCAGAAGGCCCTGAAGTTCGGATCGTTCACCCTGGCCTCGGGCAAGAAGGCCAGCTACTACCTCGATGGCAAGCAGGTGACGCTCGATCCCGAGGGTGCCCGATTGGTGGGCGAGGGCATTCTGGATATCCTCTTGCAGGACCGGTTGCCTGCCGCCGTGGGCGGCATGTCGATCGGCGCCGATCCGATCACGGCGGCGGTGGTCACCATGTCCGCGGTGCGCGGCACGCCGGTCCGCGGTTTCATGATCCGCAAGGAGGCCAAGGGGCACG
>JANLFZ010000010.1:0-5838 GCA_024653385.1 Thermoguttaceae bacterium
CGCTTCGGGTTGGTATATGCGCGCTTTTGACCCCAGTCCCTCACTCGTCCGCATACACCCGCGTGCTCTCCTCCTTGGTGACCGGATCGCGGATCTCGTCGGCTAGGAGTTGCACGCGGATGCGGTGGTCGCCGGGCTTGATGCCCTGGACGCGCAGCCGGTACGTGGTCTCGGCCTTGGGCGCCAGGCGCTGCAATGGGTCGAAGGCAATCCGGTTGGCGTCGGCCGATTGGCGCGTGGGTGGTTCGACGGCCACCACGCGCATTTCCGGCGGAAGGGTCGCCGTCACACGGACGTTCGTGGCGGCCTTGGACCCTTGGTTGTAGACACGGATTTCGTAGGTGGTCTCTCCCCCCGCCTCGACCGGGTCGGCCGTGTCGACGACCTCGAACGAGGGCGAGGCGATTCCCTCGACCACGACGGGATGCTCTTTTTCGATGCTCAGCCCCTTTTCGGCCGTGCCGCGCAGTCGCAAGGTCTGTTCGCCCGGCTCCACCGGCACCGTGGTGAGTTGGACCGAGCCGGTCTCCTTGCACGGGAGTTCCTCGAGCGTCCAGTGGACGGTGCGCGTGGCCTCCTCGTAGTGGCCGGCGTTGTTGGCGGCCACGAACTTCAGGCCGGCAGGAAGCTGGGCGATCAGTTCGACTTGGCGCGCGGGGGCCGTCCCGGGGTTCGACACCGAGACCGTGTACGTGGCCTCGCGCTCCAGATAGCGGCGCTTGGGCCCTTCGAGCGCGAGATCCAGTTGGGGAGCGAGCACTTCCAGTTCGACCCGATCCTCGGCCCGGAGGTTCCCCTCCCCGCGGGCCACGAGCACGTTGGCCACGACCCCGGCTTGGGCAGCCGTGAGCTTCAGGTCGACTTGGCGCGACTCGCCCGGTTTGAGGCTGCCGACTTCGTAGACCAGTTCGGGCCCCGCCGCGTGTTGGAGCCCGGGCGGCACCCGCTCCTCGAGGACCACTTGCTGGGCAATGCCGCTGCCCGGGTTCGACACGGTGATTTGCATGGTCACTTCGTCGCCGATCTGCACGCGGGTGGGCACGACCGTCTTGAGCGCCAATTGAGGCTTGGTCGAGACGGTCCGTGCCGAGGCCTCGGCGCTGATGCTGACCGTGGCCTTGCTGCCCAGCACGCCTTCGTCGGTCGGGATGAGTTGGATGTCGATGGTCACCTCGTCGTTCGGTTTGACCGTGCCGAGGTTCCACACCAGCTCGCCACGGACCCCCCGGGACGCCTTGGGCGTGCTGTCGAGCAGGCGCGTCCCTCGGGGGATCTCGTCGCGAACCTCGACGTTCTGCGCGGGGACTTGTCCGGTGTTCTTCAGCCGAATCTGAAACGTGGCCGGCTTCCCGACTTGCACCTCGGCGGGCGCGGTTTTCTGGAGCACCAGTTGCGGCGCTTGCGGGCCTTCCAACTCGCGTGGGCCCGGGGTGCCCGAGCCTTCGCCCTGCCGCGAGGTATCCGCTCGGCCTGCCTCCGGGGCGGCTGGGGAGCTTTGGGCTGGCGCGGGTGCGGCGCTTGTGGCCGGCATCCTGCTTGAGCTGTCGCCGGCAGCGGGCACGCGGGAGATATTGCCCGCGGCGCCCGCCGCCTCGGGCCGGAACAGCCGCGGCTCGTTCGACTCTGTTGGCGCGCGCTCGGTCGCCGGACGCTTCGTCGCCGGCGCGGCGGGTTGGCCCTTCCCAGCCGTCTTGGCGTGGGGAACGTGGTCCTCATCCAATGGGACTGCCCAAGGCGCGGGCTGCGGAGTGCCGGTCGCTTGGGCTGGCTCTCGTCGGGCAGGCGTCTCGGTGGCACGAAGTTCGGCGGGCTCGCCCGTCGCGCGCAAGGTGGCCGGATCAGGTGTCGGCGTCAGCCGAACGGGAGTCTGAGGTGCAGGGGCCGCACCGGACACCGATCCCGAGTTGCCGGCATCGGGCCGGGAAGTCAGCGAAGGGCGGGGACCTAGGTCGAAGGGGTTGGAGGGCTTGGCCTGAGGAGCGGTCGTTGGAGTCGAAGACGTGACCTCAGAACTTGGCTGGGTGGACGCTGCCGGTGCCGCACTCGCGGGAGCGCCCCCCTCCGCCGCGGTGGTGCGCACGGGATTCTGCGACGGCTGGACCTTCGGGGGCCGCAACGGGTTGACGTGCCCGCTTGGCGCAAACGGCCGCGGCGCCGGCGATGGTTCAGGGCTTGACGCTTGCGCGGTCTCGGTTGGAGGGTTAACGGCTTCGGCGGCCTCGCTGGGCTGTGGGCCTGTGAGGCCCCGTTGGGCTTGGGTAATGGCGATGAATCCGAGCACCAAGATGGTGGCTCCCGCCGAGATCCGCAAGACGATGCGTTTCATGGGGTCCATCCCAAAAAAACACAAGGGCGCATACCTGCCGCCGACCAGCGAAGCGGTTCGTACCAAAAAGCGGCCCCCGAGGGAAGGGCAGTTCGCGCGGCTTGGGGCAGATTCGGACGTTTTTCGCTGGTCTTGGCGGACGTCTCGATTACAATCGACGTTATGGACCGCGCCCGAACCGTTCCCTTCGGACGGCGCTGGGGCGCCAAAGCCGCCGCGGGTGCCTAACGGAGTCTCCGCAGTGAGTCAGAGCCGCCGCAACCCTCGCCTGTTGGACCTCTACCAGGAATACCTCGACGACCAGAACGCGGCCGCCTTTGTCCGCAACGTGTCGCGGTCCTACAGTCAGGGCACGCTCGAACGCCTCGCCGAACACGACGCCCCGGAGGTGCGCAGGGCGGCCATCCTGGCCCTGGGGTTCCTGGGGGACTACACGGCGAATCAGACCATGGGCCGGGCCCTCCAAGACGAGGACCGCACCGTGCGGATGCTCAGTGAGAACGGCATCCGCAACGTGTGGGTGCGGGCCGGGGGCGATCACGAACGCCGGCAATTGAGGGCCATTATCCGCCTGAACACGGCGCAGCGCTACGACGAGGCGTTGCGCCGCGCCACCACGCTCCTGAAGACCGCCGGCTGGTACGCCGAATTGTGGAACCAGCGAGCGGTAGCGCACTTCGCCTTGGGCCACTATGCCGAGTCGATCCGCGATTGTCACCAGGCCCTGGAACTCAACCCGTATCACTTCGCGGCCGCAGCCGGCATGGGCCAAGCGTATCTCAAGCTAGGCAACCATGTTCTGGCGCTGGAGAGCTTTCGCCGCGCGCTGCGACTGAACCCCGACCTGGAGGCCGTGCGGGTCCAGGTCGCCCGATTGACCCGGCTGATTGAAGACCGCGGAGCGTAAAGGAGGGGCCAAGCCGGCGGCAAGCGGTGCCATGACGGCATGCAGGTCGTTTCCAAAGGCCCTAGGATCGCCAGCTCGGCGCGGAGTGCCGGGCACTGGGCTGCGACCCACCCTGATAGGGTGTCGATGACCCAGGGGCCGAGGTTTCCGGCCCGGTTTCCCAAGGAGCGGCCGACCGCGAAGCGGGAGTGCCTACGTTCGGGGGAACAATGCCCTGGTCGTTACTGCCCACGGAGGCGTCGGAACGTCTGGCCGTGCTAGCGGCGGGCTGGCCTGTCGGGGCGACATACCGCTTGGGATCCTGGGCAAACTTGGCGTACGAATCTTCGCTGGCGAACAAGTACACCCTGCCGCCGTACCAAGCCCCGTGTTCCCGACGGCCCGGGACCGTCTGGCCACGATCGGCCAGAAGCACCACGTCGTTCCCCGACATGGCCGGTGCGAACCGCTCGGGTTCTTCATAGAACCGGCGTGCCTCGTCCGGCCCGGCAAACAGATAGGTCCTCCCCTCGTGAATCACTCCGAACCGTGGATTGCCCTTCACCCAGCGTTCTTTTTCGGCCAGGCTTACCGCGCAGTAGCCATCAAGGGCCAAGGGGGGATTTCCGGCGGCCGGCTGCGGTTTCCCCGCCGTGCCCGGCATTGAAGTGGACGAAGCCGACCGGAGGCTGGTCCCGACCTGACCAGCGGAACTCAGCGCACCGTCTTTCCCTTTCCCATAGCCGTAGTCCGAGGTGCTGGACGATGGATCGGTCGCCAGGTTACTGGGCAAGGTGCCTCCCGACATTTGAGCGCTCGCCCATCGATCGGGAGATCGGGTGGGCTGAGGTGTGGACGCTTGTCCGGGTTGGTCCGCATAGGTTGGCTGGACTTGCCATGATGGGGGGGTGGCGTTTGGGCCTGTTGATGGAGATGTCATTCTGGCCAACGGATTGGTGTCTGCCAGCGTGGAAGCCGTTGGGGAAGTCGTGCCGGCGGGATTGTACGGAAGTGACGTCTGAGGCGAAGGTTGCGTCGTTTCTGGCACTCGGCGTTCGGCGAATTGCGGATCGCCCGTCCTCGGGGCGGCGGGCCCGCGAGCGGTCATGGCAACCTGTTTCAGGCGGCCCAAATACGCGGAAGCAGGCTTGAAGCCGACACTCTTATCGAGCACGTTTCCCTGAACCGTGACGACCACGTCGGTTGGCCAGTTGGTGATGCCGAATTGTTGAGCCGTCGCAGGAAAGTGTTTGACATTGACCCTGACCGGGACGTAATCGGCCTCCAAGGCGGCGGCCACGTCGGTTCTCGAGAACACGTCGCGGTCCATTCGGGCGCAGGGCTCGCAACCCTCTGCCCAGAAGTGGATAAGGATCAGACGATTGGTTTGCGCGGCAAGTCGCCGTGCCGAGTCGAGATCGGCCTGCCAGCGGACTGCTTGTTGGGCCAAAGCCGACAAGGCCATCGCCGAACCAAGGACCAACGTGAAAACTAGCCGGAGTGTCGCCCGCATGACCTGGACCCTCAAAAAACCGCAACGGAAGAGCCTGGAAGCGGCGGATGCCGGATCGGTTCTTTCCATATCGGTCAAAGAAGCGAGGCACATCGGGGAAAATTAACGGAGAAGGCCGAATTTGCCGATTTGGTGTAGTGAGCGGTGTCTGCGCGCGATTTCGACTTGCCAAGAAGCGTAAGATAGGGTATATGGGATACAGCAGAACAAGGGGCCGGTGTGGCCCGGTGGTTTTGCTGTCGCGGGAATCGCTCGGTCGGGCTGAGAGCAGGCGCTATTGGGGCAGGGATTTGTCGAGATTCCTGGGCTACCAGCTTGACACGAACCGAGATACGGTTAAGATAGCCATAGTTTGAGTTCTGACTGGCAGGTTGACGCTGCGGCCCATTGATCTTGAATCTCGGGGCCGGTCTTTCGCCGGGGAGCCACCGATCCGGCAAACGAGACACAGAGGCTTCTCGACCTGGTTGTCCCGCTGTTGATCGCACCTGGAGTGCGACACCCCGTCTGCCAAGGGTGTGGCTCCTCGGAGCGGTCGGCGGATTCGAGTTGGTCGCATGGGGAGCGCTCGAAAGGCGTCCTGCTGGCCTGCGAGAGGATTTTCGTCGCAGCACGGAAATAGACCTCTTGGGTAGCGTGCCCGGGTAGTGCCGCTGGTGCGCATTGTGCTCTGGAGCGCGATCCTGAGCCGGGTGCCGCAGCGGAGCATTGGGGCGCCCTCTGTTTAATCTCAGGTAGAGATCATGGCAAAGAACAAACGGGGCCGGATTCGTGGCAAGAACGGCCCGCACGGAGGTTCCCACCGCGGTCGCTTCCGTTCGCCAAAGGAAAGCTCGTTGACTCCGGTTGGCAACAACGGACACGAGCCTGAGCCTGAAGAAAGCGGCGAGCCGGGCGAACTCCAACCTGGCGGTGGCGTGCTGGAAATGCACCCCAACGGCTATGGGTTCCTGCGCGACCCGGCCGCCAACTACATCCGCCAGTTGAGTGACCCCTTCGTGCCCGGCAGCATGATCGAAAAATACCGGCTGCGCGAGGGGGTTTATGGATGCCGAGAAATATCTCCAAAAGGCAGAGTCGGACAACTTTTCCCGATCGCTGTGCACGTACGCA
>JANLFZ010000010.1:5848-9816 GCA_024653385.1 Thermoguttaceae bacterium
GGCTGCGCGAGGGGGTTTACATCCGCGGGCTTGTCCAGCCCGCCCGGCGCGGGCAGGGGCCGCGCCTCCGCGAAATTCACGATGTCGATGGTCTGCCGCCCGACGAATACCCCAACGTCAAGACCTTCGACCAATTGACCCCCATCAATCCCGAGTATTGGCTGAAACTCGAGACCGGTCCCACGCCGATTACCACGCGGGTGATGGACCTGCTCACGCCGCTGGGCAAGGGCCAACGGGCCCTGATCGTCGCCCCGCCGCGCACCGGCAAGACCATCCTGTTGCAGCACATCAGCCAAGCCATCGGCAAGAATCACCCCGAAATCAAACAGTTCATTCTGCTGATCGACGAACGGCCCGAGGAAGTCACCGACATGAAGCGGAACGTCCCGGGCGAGGTGGTCGCCAGCAGCCTCGATCGCGACATCGAAAGCCACGTGCGCCTGTCGCAGCTTATCGTCGAGCGTTGCCGGCGGCTGGCCGAAATGGGCAAAGACGTGTTCTGCTGCCTTGATTCGATCACCCGGCTTGCCCGAGCCTTCAACAAGTGGGTCGGCAACACCGGCCGCACCATGTCGGGCGGCGTCGACATCAAGGCGATGGACATTCCCAAAAAACTCTTCGCCACGGCCCGGCTGTTCGAGGAGGGAGGATCGCTGACGATCGTCGGAACGGCGCTGATCGACACCGGCAGCCGCATGGACGAGCTGATCTTCCAGGAGTTCAAGGGCACGGGCAACATGGAGCTGGTGCTCGATCGGAAACTGGCGGACCGGCGGATCTGGCCGGCGATCGACATCACTCAATCCGGCACGCGCCGCGAGGAGAAACTCCTCCCGCCCGAGACCCTCCATGCCGTCACCATGCTCCGGCGCACGCTCTCGAGCATGCACCACGTCGATGCCATGGAGCAGTTGACGGCCAAGCTGAGCCGGTTCAAGTCGAATCAGGAGTTCATCGACCTGATCAGCGGAGCCCACCTGGTCGATTAGCACCGCGCGGCAGACGTCTCGTCGGTGCCGACCTCGGCGCCGTTGGCATGCTGAATCCAGGGGACCGCGTTCGGCGCCGGGGTTTTCTCGGCGATCTCCGCGCAAGGCATCGAAGCCATGTTGCACGCCCCAAGCCGGAGCGTAGAATGGTTAGGGGGCAGGTGGAGGATCGCCTTCACCTCCCCGGACGGAGGGTAAGCGAATGGCTAGCGGCCACACTGGAAATGTGGTGCCCCAGAAATGGGGTTGCGGGTTCGAGTCCCGTGCCCTCCGCTTGAAGCGCCTGTAGGCGATACGTTGGACAAAGCTGGGCTACGTCCGGGTGGATTGGTTCGCGCCCCTTTGATGAGGTCGAGGCAGTCCATGAATTCGCTTAAAGGCCATTTCCTTGTGGCGTCGCCGCACTTGGTCGATCCGAATTTCGTCCGGACCGTGGTGTTGTTGATCCACCATAGCGAGGAGGGAGCCTTCGGCGTGGTGCTCAACCGGCCGGCCGAAAGCACCGTTCGCGATTTGTGGGAGAAAGTAGGGGCCGGCCACTGCGACAGCGACCAGCACGTTCACGTGGGCGGACCGGTCCCCGGTCCCCTGATGGCCGTTCACACCGACCGTTCGGCCGCCGAGATGGAGATCGTTCCCGGGGTCTATTTCGCGGCCCAGCGCGAGAACCTCGAGAAACTCGTCCACCAGCACGAGCACCCGTACCGCCTTTTCGTGAACCACTCGGGTTGGGGCGGCGGACAGTTGGAGAACGAATTGAAACAAGGGGCGTGGTTCACGTTGCCCGCGACGGTCGAGTTCGTGTTCGCCGACTACGATGAACTCTGGAAGCGGGTCACCTTCCGGATCGGCGAAGCGTTCTGGAAGTCGGTCCTGGGGGTCCGCCACGTGCCGGCCGACCCGTCGATGAACTAGCGGCCCGCATCCAGGGCGCTCACGCCGGCCAGTTCCTCGGCGGCCAACCGTTCGCTTTCCTCGTGGACCGCGAGAAAATCCTCGCGGCGCGCGACAAAGGCGTCGTACACGGCGGGGTCGAACTGGGTTCCGCGGCCTTCCTCGATGATCGACCACGCCGTCTCGTGGGTGAACGCCTCCTTGTACACCCGCCGCGTGGTCAGGGCGTCATAGACATCGGCCAGCGACACGATCCGGGCGGCCAAGGGGATGTCGTCTGCGGCCAGGCCGTCGGGGTAGCCGCTGCCGTCGAAACGTTCGTGGTGGTGCCGGGCGACCTCGCGGGCCATGGTGAGGAAGTGGCCGCAGCCGACGGCCTGGCGTGCTGCTTGTTCCAGCGTCTCGGCGCCGATGACCGTGTGCCGCTTCATGACCTCGAATTCCTCGCGTGTCAACCGGCCGGCTTTCAGCAAGATCGCGTCGGGAATGCCGACCTTGCCGATGTCGTGCAGCGGGCTGGAGCGGTAGATGTCGCTAATGAAGGCGTCGTCGATCTGGCCCGTGTAGGGGCCTTGCATGCTCAGTTGTTCCGCCAGAATCCGCGAGTAGTTGCGGATCCGTTCGAGATGGGCGCCTGTTTCCGGGTCGCGCGACTCGGCCAGCCTGGCCAGCGCGAAGATCGTCAGATCGCGCATGCCGACGACCTGGGCGGTGCGCTGCTCGACAAGCCGTTCCAAGTCCTCGTTGAACGCCCGGAGCTTCGCGTCGGCCTCCCAGACCTTGGCCAAGGCGGCGCGCAGGCGGAATTGCACGCGGACCTTGGCCAGAAGCTCGTCGTGGTCGAACGGCTTGACGACGTAGTCGTCGGCGCCCGCCTCGTACCCTTGCAGCCGCTCGGTCTTCGAGGCCTTCCCGCTGACGAGAATCACCTGGGTGAACGCGCCCACGGGACTCGCCTTGATCCGCCGGCACACCTCATAGCCGCTGATCCCCGGCATCATGACGTCCAAGAGCACCAGGTCGGGGGCGAACTCGCGGATCACGTTCAGGCACTCCTCGCCGGTCGAGGCCGTCGCCAGTTGATACGAGTCGGACAGGATCTCCTTGAGGATCTCGACGTTGATCTCGCTGTCGTCGACGATGAGGATTCTTCCACGGGTCATGGGTCAAACCTCTGCAATGTCGAGCCGCGCCTCGGGGCACGGGGGCAGATCCAGGGGACGGCTTCCGGCCGGTTGGCCCGCGTCGTCCGAGCGGCACGCTGCCGCCGCGACGGCTGGGGCGATGTCCGGGTCTTTGGGCGCGGTGCGAGGGTCGATGGGCATCTCGAAAGTGAACACGCTTCCGCCGCCGGGCCGGTTCGAGGCCCAGATGCGCCCCTTGTGCCCCGCCAGAATCTCCCGGCAAATCGCCAACCCCAGTCCCGTGCCTCCGGCGCCCGTGCGCGTCTTGCTCGACTGGATGAACTTGTCGAAGATCGCTTCCAACTCCCCTTCGGGAATACCGACTCCCCGGTCGCACACGCGGACCCATACCCGGGATCCCTCTGTGCCGGCTTCGATCTCGATCAGGCTCCCTTCGGGCGAGAACTTGATCGCGTTGCTCAGGAGATTCCGCGCGACTTGGGCGATTTTCGTCTCGTCGGCGACGACCGGGGGAGTGGTTCCGGCGGGGGGCATCGCCATGCGGATGTTCTTCTGGGCAGCCAGCGGGGACAGCTCGTCGGCCACGGTCAGCAAGACCAGCCGCAGGTCGATCGTGGAAAAGTCATAGGTCGCCCGGCCCGACTCGAGTTTGGCCAGGTCGAGCAGGTCATTAATCAAGACCAACAGCGATTTGCCGCTCCGTTCGATCTTCTGGAAGTACTGGTAAAGGTCCTCGCGGCTGGCCGTCTGGGCCTTCTTGATGCCGAAGGCCGCGAAACTCAGGATCCCGTGCAGCGGGGTGCGCAGCTCGTGCGACATGTTGGCGAGGAACTCGGTCTTCGCCTGGTTGGCCGCCTCGGCCGCGCGGTAGACCTCTTCCAGCGCCATCCGGTGGGCCTGTTCTTCCAGTCGCTGGTGGTGCTCTTCGACGATCTGG
>JANLFZ010000010.1:9837-13937 GCA_024653385.1 Thermoguttaceae bacterium
CGAGTTCGGCCAGCCGGTGCGGCACGTCGTCCGCGGCGCGGACCAGACCGGCCAGCACTCCCCCGGCCTCTCTTTCACCAAAGACCACGGCGAACGGCGTCTGCGAGGGCAGTTCGGGCAAGGGAGCAAGCAGGCGCAACGGCCCCTCGTCGCGGTCCAGCTCCAACTGGCACCGCAGCGCCTCCGCGGTCGGGAAATCAACCGACGTGTCGAGGCTGTCGGCCGCCAGAAGCGTCCGTTCCTCGTCGGTCAACACCAACAGCGACGGGCGCAGCTCGCTCAATAGCGGACGAATGGTCACGAGCGCTCCCGTGGGGTCCCGAGGCGGCTCCTCGGCCCCGAACAGGGCGGTGATCATCTCGTCGAAATCGTGCATCATCCTGCCCCCACCTCATCGAACAGGCCGCTGTTGCGCTGGATTTCCCGGTCCAGGTCCTCGGCCAGCACGGAGAGATCCTGGCGGTTCAGCGACAAGTCGCGAAGGACCTGGGGCGAGAGGCGCACGAGCGAAAAGCCTACCGACGACATGCCCTTGCACGAGCAGATCAGGTTGGCCAATTCGACGCAGTGGATGACGGTCCGATGCTCGCCCTCGTAGCTGTCGGAGCGATGGTGATGTCGGATCACGTCGGTGATCAGGTCTGGAAAGCCCCACGATTCGGCCACCTGCCAGCCGAGCGTGGTGTGGTCGAAGCCCAAGTGCTGGCGTTCGATCTCGCAAAGGGCTTTCCCCTCGTCCAGCGTCTGAAGGACGAGGACGAAGTGCTGGTGGACGTACTGGTCCTCGAGGATCAAGCCCACGTCGTGGAGCAACCCGGCGAGGAAGACGTCTTCGAACCGCGTCAGTTTGAGCCGCGTGGCGATCAGCCGCGCGCAGATGCCCGTGGCCACCAGGTGCCGCCACAGGTCGCGGCGCCTGTAACGTCCGATCGTCTCCTCGTGCTTGAACAGGCGGCTGACGCTGGCCGTCATGGCCAGGTTGCGGACCTGCTTCATGCCGAGGTACGCGACCGCTTGCTGGAGATTCGTGATCTTCGTGCGCAGGGCGTACGCCGATGAATTGACGCTTCGAAGGACCCGGGCGCACAGCGGCGCGTCGATCTCCATGGCGGCCTTGAGATCGGCGGCCGTCGCGTTGGGGTCCTCGGCCACGCGCATCACGCGCAGGGCCACCTGCGGAAGCGTAGAGACGTCGTTGATCCGCCGCGTCAACTGGGCCAGACTGGGCGGTGCCGTGCGGAGTTCGAGCATCGACGACATAGGGCCCCGGTCTATCCGAATGTTCACGACCGGCGCCGCGCGGTGCACCGCGTGGCGCCGCGACACTGGACTTCAGACAAACCTACGTCGCCACGATCGCCGGAATGAAAACCGGAGAGGAACACCCCCCTAGAATCCCGGGGGAGTCCCGGCGAAAAATCGCTACCAACGGCATGGACCGGTCGATCCGTCGGCCCGAACCGTCTTTTCGAACACCGCGTGTCAGTGCATCTCCGCCGCCACGGTGCCCAAGCCGTGCCGGTAGAAATTGAATTGCACGTTGGGGTGGTCCGCCAAGAGCGACATGGGCACTGCCGAATCGGGAATGCGCTTGCTGATCATCAACGTGGTCAAGCGCATGCCGAACGGATTGTCGTGCATGCCGGCCTGCCAGATCGAGACTTTCTCGGCCTTCCAGGTCTCGACCGGGCCCACCGTGGCCGCCTTGGTGGGCACCATCGCCACATGCCCGCCGCCGGAGGTCCGGGCGTTCTGGATGATGGTCATCGGGTGCAGGTCGGTCACGCGGGTCGAGAGCTTCCGGTATTCCTCGGGCGGAGGCGGCTCGTCCTTGTAACGGCCCTTGCGGCGGGGCGGATCGTTAAAGGCCCAGTGCTTCACCTCGCCCTGCCCTCCTTGCATCACCGCGCAACGCACCTGATCGTAGGTCTTCGAATACGCCGCCAGGTCGCCTGTCGGGAAATGCAGGTGCGCCTGAGGCATGCGAAGCTTCGGCTTGATCCTCCGAAAACACAGCTCCATGTCGGCCTTGGCGAAACTCAAGGGGTGGGTAATGGGCACGGGCTGGCCCTGCTCGTCGACCCATTCGTCCATGCCCCAGAAATGCGCGCTGCGCACGTCCAGTTCCAGTTCGTTGACCAGCCGGGCCACCAAGGGAAGCTGCTCCGTCGGACCGATCGGCCCGCAGATGCCCACCGGGTTGTCGTCGGTCGATTGCTTCCAGGCGGTCACGTACTCCAAGGCCTCCGCCAGGTAGAAATCCTCAAGGGTGTCGTACATGACCACGCGAAAGCCGGGCCGCGAGAGCTTCACGAGGTCCTTCGGCGAAAGCCGGGCGGCATCGTCGAGGATCTCCGGGTCGAGGGTCGTGTAGTCCCACCATTCGGGAGCGACTTTGCTGATCGGGCGCGGCATGACGTAGGCTCCTGTCGATATAGCAAGGGCGTTTGGCGTTTTCTCATCTGAACAGTTCCGCCAACAGGTCGTTTTTCGGGTAGGCGTGGCCCCGGTGCTGGACAAAGGCCTCGGCAGCCGCCACGCCGATCTGGCGGCCGCGCATGGCCGCGTGCCGGCGCATGGCCTCGAGGTACTCGTCCATCCCGTGGTGCGCCAAGAGCCACTCCCGCTGGCTGGCGTGGCAGGCGAGCATCTCGGCCTTCTTGTCCAACTGGGCCGTAATGTCCACGTAGGTGGTCGGCGTGACCGGTTGGCCGAATGGGTCGACGCCCTCGATCGGATCGCAATAGTAGAGGTATGGCACGCACGAACCCTCCAGCACCGGGAACGCCGAGACGTTCGGGCCAGCGTAGAGGAAACTCGCGGCTCGGGCCAAGAGCGACGCCTGCTCGTGATCGAGCATGTAGTCCTTCGGCGCGTGGGTGAAGACCAGCGACGGGGCGACACGCCGGAACAGGTCGTAGGTCTTCTGAAGGGCGGGCTTGTCGTAGACGATGAACCCGTCGCGCTCGTCGAGGCAATGGTACGTTCCCCCGATCTTCGCGGCCGATGCGGCGGCCTCGCGCGTGCGCCGGCTGCTGATGTCCCAGCGGTTCTCGGTGGCCGTGCCGCAGTCGCCCGGCGCGCACGTGGCGATGTGGATCTTCCATCCCGCCTCCGCCAGGCGGATCAACGTTCCGGCACACAGCATCTCGGCGTCGTCGGGATGGGCCAAAAGCGCCAGCACAGTGCGGTTGGGGACCACGGACCTCTTGCTCCTTGGGACGTCGCGTTGGAAGAAGGACCCTGGCCGCCGACGCGAATCGGCGGCCAGGGATGGACCTCCATGTACCCAGGTTCTCCGTGCCCGATAGTATACCCAGCCGCGGCAAGGCCACAATCCACCCCGCCGCGACAATCCGTCGGGCGGCAATGCCCGCCGCGGGAAGCGTGCGCGGTCAGTAGTTCGGCGTGGGAGGGCGGTAATGGGCCATGTCGATCGAGCGGAACCACTCGATCGTCCGGCGCAGGCCCTCGCGCAACGGCACCTTGGGCTCCCAACCCAGGCGCGTGCGGGCCAGCGTGATGTCGGGCTTGCGGCGCTCCGGATCGTCGGCCGGCCGCGGATGGTACACGATCCGCGAGCGCGACCCGGTCAGCTCGATGACCACCTCGGCCAACTCCTTGATGGTGAACTCGCCGGGGTTGCCGAGGTTGACCGGTCCCGGGAAGTCGTCCGGGGCATCCATCATCCGCAGCATCCCCTCGACCAGGTCGTCGCGGTAGCAGAACGAGCGGGTCTGCGAGCCGTCGCCGAAAATCGTCAGGTCCTCGCCGTACAGGGCCTGGCGGATGAAGTTCGAGATCACGCGCCCGTCGAAGGGGTGCATGCGCGGGCCGTACGTGTTGAAAATCCGCACGATGCGCACGTTCACCCCGTTCATGCGGTGGTAGTCCATCACCAGCGTCTCGGCCGCCCGCTTCCCTTCGTCGTAGCAGGCCCGGGGGCCGATCGTGTTGACCGCGCCGCGGTACGTTTCGGGCTGGGGATGGACCTCGGGATCGCCGTAGATCTCGCTGGTCGAGGCTTGGAGCACCTTCGCCCGGCAACGCTTCGCCATGCCCAGCACATGGATCGCCCCGAGCACCGAGGTCTTCATGGT
>JANLFZ010000010.1:13947-23776 GCA_024653385.1 Thermoguttaceae bacterium
CGTGCCGACGCCATCGGCGTTGGCGGTGTACTCCGGCGTCTCGAACGACACCTTCACATGGCTCTGGGCGGCGAGATTGTAGATCTCGTCGACCTCCAGGAAGATCGGCTGGGTGATGTCGTGCCGGACCAGCTCGAAGTTCGGCCGGCCCAACAGATGCGCGACGTTCGACTTCTGGCTGGTGAAGAAGTTGTCGAGGCAGATCACGTCGTGCCCGCGCTCGACCAGCCGTTCGCACAAATGCGAGCCGAGAAACCCGGCCCCGCCGGTGACGAGGACTCGCTTCAGGGCCGCGCTCATGCGTGGGGTCCTTTCCAAAACCGCCTTCAGTTCACGATGTTCCGCAAGGGCAAGCCGAGAATCGCCCGCCGGCACGCCTCGGCGCCCTTGAGGCGCATGTCCAACAGCCCCTCCTCGCTGTAGAACGCGGCGTGGGGGTTGAGGATCAGCCGGTGGTGGGCCGGGTGCTCCGGATCGCGCCAGGCGACCAGCAGGGGGTCGTCGGGCAGCGGAGGCTCGTTCTCGTACACGTCGATGCCCGCCCCGGCAAGCTGGCCCGAGGCGATCGCTTCGGGCACGGCCTTCGTTTCGACGATGGGGCCCCGGGCGGTGTTCACCAGGAACGAGCCGCGGGGCATCCGGGCCAAGGCCGCCGCGTCGATCATGTGCCGCGTCTCGTCGGTCGCGGGACAGTGAATGCTCACGATGCGCGACTGCGCCAACAGCTCGTCGAGCGTCTCGCAGCGGCGGATGCCCAGGGCCTTGTCGTAGCCGTCGGGCTTGTAGGGATCGTAGAACACGACGGTCATGCCCAGGGCCTTCGCCCGCAACGCCGCGGCCGTGCCGATACGCCCCAGGCCGATGATCCCGAACACGCTGCCGCGCAGCCGGGCCAACGGAACCGTCTGAAGATACGACCACGGCCCCACGCCCGCGCGAAGCCGCGAGTTGAGCAGGTGAACGCCCCGCGCCAGGGCCAAGGCCATGGCGATGGCCGTGTCGGCCACCTCTTCCGAGCCGTAATCGGGCACGTTGCCCACGGGAATACCCTTGCTGCGCGCGAATGCGCAGTCGATGTTGTCGTATCCCACGCCGGCTCGCACGATCAACTTGCAATGCCTGAGCCGCTCGAGCGTCCGGCGCGTGAGAATCATCTCGTGAAAGAGAATGATCGCGTCGGCATCCTCGATCCTGCCGACCAGGGCATCCTCGGTTCGGGCGCCCAGGGCAATCACGTCGGCCAAGTCGCCCAGTACTTGCCGCTCGGGCTGCAACTCGTCCTGGATGAAATCGGTGACCACGACGTGGTACGGTTTGCTCATGCCGGCGCTACTCCCGCGAGTGTTCAGGCGAAAGCGCTTAGGATACTGCCCGCACCGCGTGCTGGCTAGTACCGCATTCACACCGAACAGCGTGGTACTCGTCCGTCGGGTTCCTGCCTCGGGAGGGCTTGAGTGACCCATCACGGGCAGGTAGATTCAAAGCTCCTTCCACCTCAGGGAATAGCATCATGTCTCGACCTTCCCTCCTCCGGCGCGATGTCCTGCCTTGGCTGCTTATGGCCACCTGCATGTGCGCCGCGGCCTTGTCGGAGGACCGTCCGCAATGGGGCCAACGGTACTCGCGCAACATGGTCTCCGACGAGAAGGGCCTACCCGACGGCTTCGATCCCAAGACCGGCCGGAACGTGCTTTGGTCGGCCGCCTTGGGCACCGAGTGCTACTCGACGCCCGTGGTGGCCGGCGGCAAGGTCCTGATCGGCACGAACAACAGCAATCCGCGCGACCCGCGCCACGAGGGCGACCGGGGCGTGATGATGTGCTTCGACGAAAAGGACGGCCGGCTCGCGTGGCAACTCGTCGTTCCGAAGCTCGAAGGAGACATCTATCTCGACTGGCCCAACGCGGGGATGTGCTCTCCGGCCACGGTCGAAGGGGACCGCGTGTACACCGTCACCAATCGCGACGAGGCCGTGTGCCTGGACCTCTTGGGACTGGCCAACGGCAACGACGGCCCTTACCGCGACGAAGGGCGGCACATGACCCCGCGCGACAAGGCCGCCATGGAGCCGGGCCCGCTCGACGCCGACATCCTGTGGCTCTTCGACCTGCGCACCGGGGCCGGCGTGCGACCGCACGACTCGGCCCATAGTTCGATCCTGCTCGATGGGCAATTCCTCTACATCAATACGAGCAATGGTCTGAATAGCCAGCACACCGGGGTCGAAAAGCCCGAGGCCCCCAGCCTGATCGTTCTCGACAAGGGCACGGGCAGGCTCGTCGCGAAGGACGCCGAGCAGATCGGCCCGCGAATCTTCCACTCGACGTGGTCGTCGCCGGCGTTGGGCCAGGGGCAAGGCCGGCGCACGGTCGTTTTCGGCGGCGGGGACGGCGTGGTGTACGGGTTCGAGGCGCTCGGCCCTCTCGGCGCCACCGACGAAGTGCGCGCTTTGGCACGCTCGTGGCGGTTCGACTGCGACCCGACCGCGCCCAAGGAGAACGTCCATCGCTACATCCGCAACCGGCGCGAGAGCCCCAGCAACATCAAGGGAATGCCCGTGTTCCATGAAGGCCGGGTCTACGTGGCCGCCGGCGGCGACATCTGGTGGGGCAAGGACCAGGCTTGGCTTTTTTGCATCGACGCCACCCAAACCGGCGACATCACGAAGACGGGCCTCGTCTGGACGTACCCGCTCGATCGACACTGCTGCTCGACGCCCTCGGTCCACGAAGGGCTCGTGTATATCGCCGATTGCGGTGGAAAGGTCCATTGCGTCGATGCCCGCTCGGGCAAGCCCTATTGGGTTCACGATGCGCGCGGCGAGATGTGGGCCTCGACCCTGGTGGCCGACGGCAAGGTCTATATCGGAACCCGTCGCGGCGACTTCCTGGTGTTGGCCGCGGGCAGAGAAAAACGCCTGCTTAGCTCGATCCGACTGCCCGATCCCGTGATTAGCACCCCCGTCGCGGCCAATGGGACTTTGTATGTGGGCACCATGTCGCGGTTGTATGCGCTGAAGACTGGGGCCCACGGTGCATCGGCAACCGTTTCGCCCTGAGGATGTCTATCTCTCGTTGTCGCTTCCGGTAAGGCTAGCACTAGACTTGGGACGATAATATACTATATTGATCGTTCTGGTATAGATTGTTCTTCGGGCTTATGCGGTATGGCGTTTGAAGCGTGGTATGCTCTGGCCGTCGTCGTGCTGATTCTGGGACTCTTGAGCAGCTCTCGATTCCCGCCCGATCTGGTACTTATCGGTGGATTATCTACCCTCTTGCTTGGGGGCGTTCTGACGGAGACGGAGGCGCTGGTCGGCTTCGCCAACGAGGGGATGATCACCATTGGGGTGCTGTTTGTGGTCAGCGCGGGCATCATCGAGACCGGCGGCGTGGCCTGGATCG
Source organism: Thermoguttaceae bacterium (assembly GCA_024653385.1). Classification (GTDB taxonomy): domain Bacteria; phylum Planctomycetota; class Planctomycetia; order Pirellulales; family Thermoguttaceae; genus JANLFZ01. The sequence continues at coordinate 17,352 of JANLFZ010000010.1, forward strand.
CCGATCGGCTATTCGGTCGTCCCCGATCGACGACCGATGCCATCGCTCGGATGGCGCTTCCCACCTCGTTCCTCTCGGCCTTCATGAACAACACGCCCCTGGTGGCGATGCTTATTCCGGCCGTGAACGACTGGGCCAAGCACCACCGCATCGCGCCGTCGAAGCTGATGATTCCGCTGAGCTATGCGGCGATCCTCGGCGGTACCTGCACCTTGATCGGCACGAGCACGAACCTGGTGGTCAACGGGATGCTGCTCCAGGCCTATCAAACCGGTGGCGGGTGGTACGGCTCGATCGCGATTCCCAACGGCCTGGGCATGTTCGACATCACCTGGGTCGGCCTGCCCGTTGCCGTGGCGGGCATCGGTTTGCTCTTGCTCGCCGGCCGATGGCTCTTGCCGGAGCGGCTTCCCCCGATCGGCGCGGCCGCCGACCCGCGCGAATACACGATCGAGATGCTTGTCGAGCCCTCCAGCCCGTTGGTCGGCAAGTCGATCGAAGAGGCCGGGCTGCGTCACTTGCCCGGGCTGTATCTGGCCGAGATCGACCGCGAGGGCGTGGTGCTCCCGGCGGTCGGGCCCGAGGAGGTGCTGCGGGGTAACGACCGGCTGGTGTTTGTCGGCATTGTGGATTCGATGGTCGATCTCCAGAAGATCCGCGGGTTGGTGCCTGCCACAGACCAGATCTTCAAGCTCGATTCGCCACGGTCGCAACGGTGCCTGATCGAGGCCGTGGCCAGCAGCAGTTGCCCGGTGGTCGGCCAGACGATTCGCGACGGGCGGTTCCGCTCGATCTATAACGCGGTGGTGATCGCGGTGGCGCGGCAAGGGGAGCGGATCCGAGGCAAGATCGGCGACATTGTCCTGCGGGCCGGCGACACGCTCCTGTTGGAAGCCCACCCCTCGTTCGTCAACCAGCATCGCAACAGCCGGCACTTCTTTCTCGTCAGCCGCCTGGAGAACTCGAACCCTCCGCGGCACGACCGGGCGGCGATCGCCCTGGCCATCATGCTCACGATGGTCGCCCTGGTGACGTTCAGCGAGAACTGGGGCCCGTTGCCGCTGGTCGGCCAGATCACCATGCTCAAGGCGGCCCTGGTGGCGGCCGGGCTGATGATCGCCGCCCGCTGCTGCCAAACCCGGGAAGCCCGGCGGGCCATCGACTGGCAGGTGCTGTTGGCCATTGCCGCTTCGTTCGGTATCGGCCGCGCCTTGGAGAAGACCGGCGCTGCCGACGCCGTGACCCACGCCATCATCCACGCCGTCGGCGGCAGTCCTTGGCTTTCGCTGGCGGCCCTCTACGGCGTGACCCTGCTGGTGACCGAACTAATTACGAATAACGCGGCGGCGGCGCTGATGTTCCCCTTCGCCCTGGCCACCGCCGGGAATCTCCAGGTCAATCCCATGCCGTTCATCGTCGCGGTGATGATGGCGGCGTCGGCCGGATTTGCCACCCCGATCGGATACCAGACCAACCTCATGGTCTACGGACCCGGTGGATACCGCTTTACCGACTACTTGAAAGTGGGTGTGCCGTTGGATCTTGTGGCATGGGCCCTCACGGTCTCGATCGCGCCTTGGGTTTGGCCCTTTCACGCCACGACCTGACGCAGGAGCACGACAATGGCGGCGAAGTCTGCGAGGGACGCTCGCCGGAGAGCTTTTTCGGTAGTCGCGGCCGCGGCGCTTGCGGCCGGCTTGGCCTGCTTGGGCCTCGCCTCCGAACAGGCGCCGAGCCAAGACCTCTTCGTGATCGGGAGTCCCGACGGTCGCGCGGCCGAGTTCGGCTTGACCGGTCCCGGCGAAGGCTACTCCGCCTACTTGCGAAAGTTCCCCCAGCCGATCGTCTTTACGGTGGGCAAGAGTCGACCGTCCGAGTGGCCGTACATCCACCCGGCGCCAAAGGACCGCTGGGCAGGCGGCCGGGTTCACCCCTTTGCGATCCGCTTCGAAAGCCCCGCCGACGAGAATCGTCCGCTGTTTCTCGTCTTGGGATTGGCCGGCGGGTCGCCCAGCGAGCGGTCGAAGGTCGTGGTGACGGTCAACGGGTCCGACGTGGCTTCTCAACCGGCTCCGAGCGGCGATCCCCGCGTCGCGTTTCAGCCCACCGGACCAGGCAAGCCCGAGACGATGATCTTCGAGATCCCCGCCGGGCGAATCCGTAAGGGAGAAAACACACTAGCGATCCGGCTCGAGAACGAGAGCTGGATCATCTACGACTACGTGGCCCTGCGGACCGAGGGCAAGCCGCTTGCCTTGCTCCGACCGGCCGAGCCGGACCTCTTGGCCGAGTTCTCGAAAGGGCCCATGCGCGGCGTCGAGCACCTGATTTTCGCCGCCCGCGCCCTCGGCGAAGACCCCCACTGGTACGCGAACTTCGGCTACACGCTGGACCATTCGCGGTGGAAGACCTACGGCCACGGCGGCCGTCTGTGCCGGCTGGACTTGAAGACCGGCAAGGCCGCGGTGCTCTTGAACGACCCGCGGGGCGGCGTGCGCGACCCGGCCGTCCATTACGACGGTTGGACCATCCTCTTTTCGTACCGCCGGGGCGACGAACCCCACTATCACTTGTGGACGATCCGGGCCGACGGCTCGGGCCTTCGCCAATTGACCGACGGGCCGTACGACGACATCGAGCCGGCGTGGCTTCCCGACGGAGACATCGTCTTCGTCTCGAGCCGCTGCAACCGGCGCGTGAACTGCCACACCACCCAGTCGGCGGTACTCTATCGCGCCGACGCCGACGGCAAGAACCTCCGCCCCCTGTCGAGCAACAACGAGCCCGACAATACGCCCTGGGTCTTGCCCAGCGGTCAGATCTTGTACACTCGTTGGGAATACGTCGATCGGAACCAGATGTCGTTCCACCATCTGTGGATGACAACCCCCGACGGCCTCCGGCAGGCCGTGTTCTACGGGAACCAGAGCCCTGGCATAACGATGGTCGACGCCAAGCCGATCCCCGGCTCGCGCAAGATCGTGGCCTCGTTTTCGCCGGGGCACGGGCTGCGCGAGCACGACGGCGTGGTGACGGTGGTCGATCCCCGTGGCGGTCCGGACGACCCCGGCGGGGCGCGGCCCATCAGCCACGGCCACAACTACCGCGACCCGTGGGCCTTCTCCGAAGAGGCGTTTCTGGCGGCTCGCGGCACGGAAATCGTGCTGTTGGACGGCGCCGGCCGCACGCAGGCTCTTTTCGCGCTCGGGCCGGCCGACGCGCAGGCAGGGCTCGAGTGCCACGAGCCGAGGCCCCTGGTGCCCCGCCCGCGCGAGCCGGTAATACCCGGCGCCGCCGACTGGACCGGCGAGACGGGCCGGGTGCTCTTGGTCGACGCGTACCGCGGCCGGAACATGGCGGGCGTGCGGCGCGGCGAGATCAAGAGGCTCTTGGTACTCGAAACGCTCCCCAAGCCCATGAACTACACCGGCGGCATGGAGCCGCTGAGCTACGGCGGCACGTTTACCCTGGAGCGCATCCTGGGAACCATTCCCGTCGAGCCGGACGGCTCGGCCTACGCCGAACTGCCCGCGTTACGGAGCCTGTTCTTCGTCGCTCTCGACGAGAACGAGCTTTCGGTCAAGCGGATGCAGAGCTTCATGACGCTCATGCCGGGCGAAACCACGACTTGCCTGGGATGCCACGAAGAGCGCACCCGGACCCCGCCCCACTCGGCCGGCGACCTGGCGGCCTTGCGCCGGGGGCCCAGCCGCATCGAGCCGTTTCCCGGTGTCCCCGACGTGATCGACTTTCCCCGCGATATCCAGCCGATTCTCGACCGTCACTGCGTGCGTTGTCACGACGAAGACCATCGCGACGGCGGGCTTTCGCTCTCGGGCGACCGAGGTCCGATCTTCTCGATCGGCTATTACGCGCTGACCGCGAGGAGCCTCATCTCCGACGGGCGCAACGGGCTGGGCAACCGGCCGCCGAGGGCGATCGGCAGCTCCGCAAGCCGACTGGTCAAGTACCTCGACGGGACGCACTACGACGCCCGGCCCAACGCCCACGAGCAGCGCCTGGTGCGGCTGTGGATCGACAGCGGAGCCGCGTACCCGGGCACCTACGCGGCTCTGGGCACGGGCATGGTGGGCGGGTTCGAGATCGTCGATCGTTCGATCCGCCTCGACCGTTCCGACCTCCAGTGGCCCAGCACGCAGGCCGCCGTCGAGGCCCTCAAGCGGCGATGTGGAACATGCCACGGCGACGACCGCCCGCTGCCCCTGTCGGTCTCGCACGTGACCGGCCGCGGCGCGTGGGGTACCGCGTTTACCGGGGCCCCTCCGTGGGTCGATCTGGAGCCCAACGACGTGCGGCGGCGGTGGTCGCGGCACTTGTTCTACAACCTCTCGCGCCCCGAGAAGTCGCTCTTGTTATTGGCCCCGCTGGCGAAAGCCGCGGGCGGATTCGAGTCGTGCGGCCGGCCTGTGCTGGCAAGCACGGCCGATCCCGACTACCGCAAGATCCTCGAGGCGATTCGCGACGCGAAGGCGCGGCTCGACGCGATCAAGCGGTTCGACATGCCCGGCTTCCACCTGCGCCGCGAGTACGTCGATGAGATGCGCCGGTACGGGATTCTGCCCGCCGACTTGCGGCCCGACGCTCCGATCGACGTGTACGCCACGGACCGCGCGTACTGGCAATCGCTGTGGTATCGCGCCGCGGCGGCGTCTTCTCGGCAAGAGCGATGATCGGTCTTCCGGAAACGTGCTCTGGGGTCCGGACGCGACGCAGGGTACAGCCCGAGCGTCTCCTGTTGCGGCCGCGCCGGCAAGGTGCTACGCTGCTGGCATGGCTGAGACCGCAAGAGGGCGAGGCGTAGGACGGGTGCTCCGCACCCACGCAAACCGGCCAGCCCGTTGCTTATTCGCGTGCCTGCAAAGCACACACCCTGCGCTTGCCACGACTTGCTCGATCCGATACTGCACGAAAGGGATAGCGCCATGACGCTGCAACAACGAGCCGCCTCGATCCGAGCGGGGTACCTGATCCTTGGCATTGCCGGGGTCATCTTGGCGCGTGGGCCGGCCGGGCTGCCGGCCGAGCAGTCCGCCTCTCGGGCCGCGCCCTCTTCGACCGAGCACTTCTGGTACAAGCCCCAACCCCCGGGGCCCTACATCGACTCGCAGCGGAACAACAAGGCGTTCGGGTATACGAGGGGGACGATCCTCCTGTCGGAAGACAACGGCCGCACCTGGCCGCACCGCGCGGAATTCGCCGATGCCCAACGCATCACCTTCAGCCACATCCTGAACAATGGAAACGTGGTTTTCGCCACGGGCTCGAAGCTGTACCTCAGTACCGACCGGTTGAAGTCGTTTCGGCAGATCACGGTCAAGGCGCCCGACGGGTCGGACTATATCCCCCACGCACCAAAGAACCCCGAGAACCCGGGCTGGTACTTCCACACGCTACCGGGCGTCGTGTCGTGGGAGGTCGGCGGCAAGGAGATGATGGTCTGGGGCAATTACTGCAACGTGCTCGGCGGCGCCGCGCCGGTGAACATCTACTACTCGACCGACGGCGGCCAGACGGTGAAGATCGCCTATGCCTTCGGGCAGAACCCCCATTTTCGCGACAACGGCTCGCCGGGGGGCGGATCGACGGGCACGCTTCTGGGCGATCCCGCCAACCCCGTCCGGTGTAGGCATGTGCATACGGTGGCGTACAACCCGGCCGAAAACGCCTTCTATGCGTGTACCGGCGATCACGACCAGCCCGAAGGCTACGAGTGCCACTGGCTACGGGGCGTCTACGACGCGGCGGCCGACCGGTGGCAGTGGAAGGTCCTCGTCTCGGCCCCCATGAATTCGCGCTACAAGTCGGGCGGAATCAACTTCGTCGACGGCAAGCTGTACTGGATCAGCGACGCCAACGGCCCCACTCCCCACGACCGCGGCGTGTTCCGGTGCGATCCGGCCGACCTCCCCGATCCGCAGCGGCACACGATGCTCTTCAACCCCGGCGTCGAATCCGGCAACATGATCATCCAGGACGGCGTGATCCTGGCGTCGCACTGCGCCCCCGCCTCGCCCATGGCCACGGGCATCATCGTCTCGCCGGACCTGGGCAAGACCTGGGCCCAATACGATCTCAAGGAATTCGGCCGACGCTCGCCCACCCGATTCCACGAAAAGAACGGCGAGGGCTGGTTCCGGCTCGACTTGCGGGCCGGGTGGATCGAGCGTGCCGAGGTCATGTTCCTCAAGCCCAAGGCGCCGGGCTCCGGCGCGGGCAAATGACGGCTTGCGCCGCGGGGACGCGCCGATGTATCTGTTCGAGAACCCCGTGTTGCAGCGGGAACTGCTCGTCAATCTGCGGATGGGGCGCGGGTTCGTGCTCTTGTTCGCCTACGTGGCGCTTCTGGGCGCGCTGGTGTACTATGCCTGGCCGTCAGGTCGAGACTCTGCTGCTGCGGCCAGGCA
>JANLFZ010000010.1:23786-27972 GCA_024653385.1 Thermoguttaceae bacterium
TATGCCTGGCCGCAGCAGCAGAGTCTCGACCTGACGGCCACGCCCGAGGAAGCCCGGCGACTGGTCAAGCTCTTCTTCCTCGGCCAGTTCGTGCTCATTTCGCTCATGGCGCCCAGTTTCGCCGCGGGGACGATCACGGGCGAGAAGGAGCGCAAGACCTACGAGATGCTGCTGGCCAGCCCCATGCGTCCCTTGGCCATCGTGCTGGGCAAGCTCTTGGCGTCGCTATCGCACCTGGCCGTGCTCGTCGTCTCGTCGCTGCCGATCGTGATGCTTTGCTTGCTCTTGGGCGGGACGCACTTCTCGGAGCTTCTGGCCACCTACGTGGGAATGGCCGCCGCGGTCGTGGCGTTCGGGATGATCAGCCTGGCGTGCAGCAGCTACTTCGGGCGGACCGTGGCCGCGGTGGTCGTCTCGTACTCGCTCATCTTGCCGATGGTGCTGCTTGCGGTGCTGGCGTACCAGGCGTTCGAGCCCATGCCGCGCGTGCGGTTGTTCGTGCTGGCGGGCTTGCTGCCGGCCGGTAGCACGGCCGTCAACCTCGATGAGGAACAACGCGAGGCGGTGGGCATGGTCATCCGGAGCGATCAGTTCCCCGACAACCTGTTCGCCCCGCCCAAGCGAAACGACCTGATGGCCGACGGCATCAATCCGGTCTACGACAAGGAAATGCGCAGCGAGCTGTTCGGCCGCGGCACGCTGATGCTGCGACTGGTCATCCAGCTGAGCATGTTCCTGGCCCTGATCGTCATGGCGGTCTGCCTGTACGTCTATCCCCAGCACGCCGCCTGGTACACGAGCTATGTCGTGCTCTTCAACATCCTCGTGGGACCGGTCTTCGCCGCCGGCGCCGTGGCCAACGAGCGGGAACGTCAGACGCTGGAACTCTTGTTGACCACCGCGCTTGGCCCGTGGGAGATCCTCTCGGGCAAGCTCTTCTCGAGCCTGCGGATCTCGGTCGTGCTGACCAGCTTCCTCGTCTGGCCGATCCTCCTGGCGTGGCTCTTGCCGCCGTGGAAGTTCTGGCACGATACGTGGACCGTCGTCGGCTACCTGGCGATCCTCTTGGTCACGTGCCTGACCACCACGACCCTGGCGATGTTCTGCTCGGTGTTGTTCCGAAAGACCTCGGTGAGCATGATGACCGCCTACGTCCTGGTGATCGCCTTGTTCGTCGCGCCGGTGGCGGTCAAGCTCTTCAGCCGGCTCATCTCGGTGGACGCGGCGACCGCCGGCTGGATCGACCGCGCGCTTTTCACAAGCCCCTTCGCCGCGGCCTTCAGCCTGCCCCTGTCGCTGGGTGGCCTGGAAGGCGCTCCCACCCAGCCGGTCCTGGGAACCACCTTCACCGCAGTGGCATTCCTCGCCTTCTACCTGGGCCTCGATGCGCTCTTGTTGGGGGCGATCCTGTGGCTGTTCCGGCTGCGCTGGCGCGTCGCCGGGGTCGCATGACGCGGCAACACGTTCGACGTGCCGCGCCGGCTCACGGCATGGGGGTCTTCAACCATGCCAGGTTGAAGGCATAGTGCTGCTTGCTCGAGATCAGGTGGATCGTGCCATCCGCCGCCTGGCAGACCGAGAGGTAGCCGCGAGGTTCGGCCGAGTCGCGGCTGAGGACGAACCGGCCGGTGTTGCCGCCGCCATCGATCTCGCGCGGGGGACCGTCGTCGGTCACCAGCCGGCGCACCGGCCACGTCTGCCCCTCGTCGAACGACAGCGCCGCGAACAAGCCCGAGACGTTCCGCTCGCGGCCCGATGCGTCCTTGACGGCCAGCGATTTGGCAAACGAGGCGAAGAAGATCGGCCCTTCGGCAAGCCGCAACACGACCAGCCGCTGGCCGCCGCCGATCGGGGGAAACGGGCTTGCGGCGTAGGTCCACGTCTGCCCTTGATCGGCCGAGATGCTCTGGGGCATTCGGCCGTTGATCGTGTCGCCGCGTCCGAAGGCCAACAGCCGCCCGTCGCCCAGCTCGACCACGCCGGCGTGGATGCCGGCGATCCAGGCGCCCGTCGCGCCCTCGCGGAACTCGGGCTTGGGCTTGCCTTCGCCCGGATCGAACCAAGTCGCCCCGCCGTCGCGGCTGACGAGAATCGCGGTGCCTCCGCTGCCGCCGGGCACGGCGTCGCAAGCCAAAACGATCGCGCCGTCGCGGGTGCGCAGCACCGATTCGACCGGCTGGTGGCGCCGGCCGTGCTCCGGCGCGATCAGCCGTGCCTTGGACCAGGTCTGCCCGCTATCGGACGAGGTGCGCAGGATCACGGCCAGATTGCCCCAGGTCGCGGCCGCCGACAGCCCGCAGAAGTGGTAAAGCGTCTTGCCGTCGGACCATAGGGCCGGGGCATGGTCGTTGCGGTCCGGCGCGTCCCAGAAGGGCACGGCCGGCTCCCACGCCTCGGCCCCGCGGCGCAGGCGGCTTGCGGCCAGGGCCAACTCGCGTCCCGCCTCGGTCCGGCACGTGTACCAGATCGCCAGAAGATCGCCGTTGGGACACTCGACAATCGCCGGATCGTGGTTGTGCTTCGAGAACAGCGGACCGTCGGAACCCGGCGGGATCTTCACATAGGGCCTCGGCCCCACGAAATACGGCTTCGACGGATCGCGCGGCGGGCCTTGCGCCGCGACGGACGCGGCGCCCGGCATCGCCTGGGGCGAAGCCGCCACCACCGGAAGAGGCCGCGACGAGGGCACAGGTCCCAACGCCACGCGGAAACCGATCATCCAACTCTTGTCTTCCGGCAAGGTGCCCGACCGGTTGGCCGAGCGAAGGTACTCGAGCTTCGTCGAGTGGCTTCCGCCCCGGGTGACGCGGAAGTCGCCCTCGGCGCGGCCCACCGGATCGACCTGCTCGCCCGGCTCGTACGGCCCGTACCAGTCGAAACACCACTCCTCGACGTTGCCGTGGACGTCGAAAAGCCCCCAGGGGTTGGCGGGCGTCCGGCCCACGGCAAGCGACACCGGGGGCGGGATCTCGTGCTCGCGCACGTTCTTGTGGAACGCCGGATCGGCAAGCTCCGCCCCGGTGTGGTACGCGGTGGTCGTGCCCGCGCGGCAAGCGTATTCCCATTCCGCCTCGGTCGGCAGGCGGTACGGCCGGCCCTCGACGCGCGAGAGCCACTCGCAGAACCGCGTGGCATCGTGCCACGTGACGTACACCACCGCCTCGTCATCCTCCTTCGAAAACCCATGCTTGCCGCGAAGCCGGCGGTGCTCGGGGTCGAATCGCTCGTACTGGGCATTGGTGACCTCGCAGGCGCCCAGATAGAAGCCGCGCGAAATCACCACGCGATGCACGGGCCGCTCGTCGAAATCGCCGCCCTCGGCGCTGCCCATCAGAAAGCTGCCCGGCTCGATGCGCACGAACTTCATGCCCAGCGAGTTGATGAACTCCCTGTCGTTGGGCATCTCCGCGCCTACGCCAAGCCGAACGGCCCCAACGACCAAGAATGAGAAGACAAGAACCGGCATGGCCTTCTTCATGGACAAACCTCTTTCGAAAGGACGGTGACCTGCACCCGACCGAGTCGGCCAACGCCTTGATTCTGCGCGATCCAAGGTCCGCGCAACAGAGGGCGCTGGGCCGAGTCTGCGCAGCCCGACGGGCCTTTTCCGTCCCTTGCCGCGTGCTTGATAGGGCTGATCCAAGCGATTAACATCACGTCGAAACTGGCGTTTTCCAGCGACAGGGCGAGAGAACTTGTCTTCGGGGGCGGGTCGGGTGGCACGGCCAGAGCGAAGCGATGGCCGTGGCTTGGTCCGCCGGGCCACGCCCTTCACGGCCGTTCAGGGCGTGCCACCCGACCCGGCTGGGCTCGATCACCAAACAGGGCAGCGCGATGGTGCGGTTCATCCTCGGGCAATGGGTCCGGCACGTGCTCCAGAAGGACCCGGCCATGAAGGCGTGGTACCAGCGGATCAAGAAGCGGCGGGGGTCCAAGATCGCGCGGGTGGCGGTGATGCGTCGCTTGGCGACGGTCATCTGGCACATGGTCAAGGACCACCAACCGTACCAGTTTGGCGGCCTGGGTGGCCGGCCGAAGACCGCCACGCCATCGGCGGAGCCGACGTCCGGCGAACCGGAGACGAAGAAGACGGCCCGCGGGGCCTCCGTGCCAAAGCCCGGCGGACAAGAGAAGACGAAGAGGGCGGCCAACCGGGCCTCCGTGCAAGGCTTTCGCCGGCCTCGTG
>JANLFZ010000119.1:0-4768 GCA_024653385.1 Thermoguttaceae bacterium
GGGCTTCCGCGGCGGGCGGTTCACCAAAGTGAACCCGGCCCTGCCCCTGCTGGTGGCCGTGCTGCTGTCGGCCGCCTTCTATGGAGCCGTCTTGGCCTGGGGGCAGGGCTGGTTCGTCGATATGTTCATCCGCCGCGGGCCCACCCAGTACGCCACGGTCTTCTTTACCGCCTGGGCCCTGGGAATCCTCTGGTTCAAGTGGCGCAAACTGCGCTTCCAGCGCCTGACGCTGGAACACTTGGTGGTACCCGACAGCCCCGGCTTCGTGCTGGCCCCCACCACGGTCGATGAGGTTGTCCAAAGGATTTACCAGACCGTCGACGAACCCCGACACTTCACCCTGTTCAACCGCATCACGGTGGCCTTGGCCAACCTCCGCAACCTGGGGCGCGTAACCGACGTGGACGATATCCTCCGCTCGCAGGCCGAGCAGGACGAGGCCATCGTGGAAAGCAGCTATGCCCTGGTCGAGGGCTTCGTGTGGGCGATTCCCGTGCTGGGTTTCATCGGCACCGTGCTGGGACTGTCGCAGGCGATCGGCGAGTTCACCACCGTGCTGTCGTCCGGCCACGACGTGACGGCCATTGCCGAGGGCCTGCGCGGAGTAACCGCCGGGCTGGCCACCGCCTTCGAGACCACCCTCGTAGCCCTGGTGGCGGCCTTGGCCATCCAGCTGCTTATGGTCAGCCTCCGCCGCAGCGAGTCGGAGTTTCTTGAAGCGTGTGCCGAGTACTGTACGCGCCACATCGTGGGTCGCTTGCGTCTCTTGCCCTTCGAGACCGACAAGGAGTGATCGCCTTCACGTTCCCCCGAGGTTTTCGGAGCCGACGCGCGGAGCCATGCTTCGTAACAAGCCCCCCAAGATCAGCCTGTTTTCATTCCAGGACATCATCACCACCATCACCGGGGTGATGATTCTGGTTACGCTGCTCACCGCAATGCAACTGGTAAACCCGGCAGGCGGGGCTGGGGAGACGTCCCCGAACGAAGTCGCCGAAGACACACCCACAGACCTTGCCGAGCGACTCACCCGGTTGCAGGCAGCCAGCGAGGTACTCCGCCAACAGCTCGACGAACTGCGCGCCTGGGCGCAGCAGGCGGCCGCCGCTTCTCCCCACACCATCCGCGAGTTGGAAGGCAGGCGTGAGCAACTGCTTGCCCAGGCGCAGTCGCTGCGCCAGTGGCACGCCTTGCAAGCCCCAGAGGCCAAGAGCGATATCGCCCAGACGAGTGCCGAGCAAGCCCGCCTGGAACAGGAAGTGGCGGCCCGCCAGGCCGAACTGGCCAAGGCCCAGCGCGACGCCCGTCGTGCGGCGGCCGGCGGGCACCGGCTGTACCGCTTCCGCTCCAGCGGGTCCAAGACCTGGTGGATCGTCGATGTGGGCGCAAGCGCCTGGCGCCTTTGGGAACTCGATCGACAGGGCCGGCCCACCGGTCGCCGCCAGGAGTTCGCCCAACCACGATCCGCCGCGCGCTTGGAGGCCATGCAAGCATGGCTGGCGGAACGGCCGAGCCGCCAGGAGGCATTCTTCCTACTAGGGCGCCCTTCGGCCGCGCGGGATTTCCGCCGCCTCCGCGATATGCTGCGCGAGCGTGGTTTCTCGCTGGGCTGCGACTTGCTCGGCGACGGACAGACCTTCGACCTCAACGAGCCCTGAGGGAAACTGCCATGGCCCGACGGTCTACCCGCTGGCCCGCCAGCCTCGACCTGATTCTCGACACGGTATGCAACACTTTTGGCTGTATCCTGCTCTTGGCCCTCTTGGTATCCATTTTGGCCCGGCACGCCGGCCAGCGCGTCCAGGCGTCGGTCGAATCGCTGCAACTCCAAGCCCGTTGGCAACGCGAATGGGACCGCTACCGGGCCATGCAGGCCGAATGGCAGGCCCTGCGTGAACAGTTGGCCGACCTGCCCGCGGATGCCGAAGCCTTGGGCCGCCAAGAGCAAGCCCTTCGCGATCAGTGCCGCGAACTCGTCGAGGAAATCGCCCGGCTGGAGAACGCTCGCCAGAACCTCCAACAGCAACAAGCCAAGGCCAAGCAGAAGGCCGAAGACCTCCGCCGCACACTCGATCAGGCTCGCGACGAGTTAGCTCAGGCCGCGAAATCGCTGGCCCAAAAACAGGAGGAACTGGTCCTTTCGATGGAACGCGAGGCGCCGGGCAAGAGACCCATCGCCTTGGTCGTCCGTTTCGGCCGACTGTACGTATGGCACCGATACGACGCGATGGGCTTGCGCGCCGGCCTCAATACCGACGATTTCCTGGTGGTGGGGCGTGAGCCGGGCGGCATCCTTACCCAGCCCAAGCCGTATGCGGGCGTGCCCCTGGATGGGCCTGACAACGAGGCACGGGTGGCCCAGCGGCTGCGAGTATTCCATCCCCAGACCGATGCGCTGCATGTGGCGGTGTGGCCGGACTCGTTCGCCGAGTTTGCCGTCTTGCGGCGCGTGGCGGTGCGCATGGGCTTCGAGTATCGCCTGTTGGCCATGGCTGAAGGCGAACCCCTGTTCGATCGCGGTGGCCACGACTCGCGGGTGCAATAAGGGCAGCTTGCTGGCCAGCGGGCCGAGCCCGGACGGGGTTCCGTTCACCGACCGCCCATCACCGGTAGGATGTCCACCGCGCTGGATGGCCCGACCGGCGTCGCCAGTCCACGGACCGCAATTGCTCCAACCAATGGTCCTCCCGCCGGGGAAAAGAGACCTTTGCAGATTCGCTTCTCGGGGGATCGGAGGCCACGGCCAGCCGCGGACTCTGCAAAGCAATCTGCTTTATCCCATGAGGTTTCGACCAAACCTGGAGCCCCTTGCCCGACGGCACCTCGTTTGCTTTCGAGGACAGCGGGCAATTGACCGAGGATTGGGGACATGGTAGGTTCCCTTTTGCTCGTAAGGGGACGACCCTGGGGTCCCGAGGACAACGAGGGCTGTCTTGGGAAGGCGCACGTGGCATGGGTGGTGGCAATGGGTTCACCGGAACGAGTGCTCGTCACGTGGATTGGAAAATCGGATCTAGCCGCGGCGACAGGGAACTCGCCACAAAGCGACCTAGGGCCGGTGCTGCGATTGCTGCACGGCGAGGACTTCAGTTGCGTCCATCTCTTGAACGACATCGACGTCTCGACGAGCGGTGGAGCGATGAAGGGGTCGGCCAAGTATGCGCAGTGGCTGGTGGCGCAGGTGCCGACCCTTCGTGACCGCGTGGTTTGCCACGACGCTGCCAAGAGTCTGTGCAACGATTACGGGCAGGTGTATGAGTTTACCTGGAACACGTTGGAGGAAATACGTAAGGAATTGCCTCGAGCGCGGTGGGGCTTACTTCTAAGTCCTGGATACGCTGCAGCCCAGGTGGCGATGCTGATTGCATCGCAGACGCTGTTTGATCTTGGGTCGGTGGAGGTATTCAACACTTCGGTGGCTCGGGGGGTGGAGCGGGTGGATCTTTCGTACCACCTGAGCGTCGATTTGGTTCCGGGGGGAATACGGCGATGGTATGCAGCGCTTCGGGATATGCCCATCGCCGGTTCCTTCGATGAAATTGTGGGCACCAGTCGTGCCCTTCAGGCGGCGAAGATGCGAGCCAGCCGTGTGGCGGCATTTGACATACCGGTGCTGATTCGTGGCGAGACTGGCACGGGCAAGGAGCTTTTTGCCAGAGCCATTCACCAGGCCAGTCGGCGCAGGGACAGGCCGCTTGTGCCGCTACATTGCGCTGCCTTGTCGCAGACGCTGGTGGAAAGCGAGTTGTTCGGTCATGTCAAAGGAGCCTTCACGGATGCGGTTCAAGACCGAAAGGGGAAGCTCGCCGACGCCCATGGAGGGACGCTGTTTCTGGATGAGGTGGGAGACCTGCCGCCAACTACGCAGGTGAAGCTGCTGCGCTTTCTCGAAAGCGGGGAGTATTCGCCCGTGGGAAGCAACGAGATCCGCAGAGCCGACGTGCGGATCATCGCGGCCACGCACCGGGATTTGGAAAAGGGGGTAGCCGAAGGATGGTTCCGAGAGGATCTGCTCTATCGGCTGGATGCGGTGACCGTGCGATTGCCTCCGTTACGCGGTCGGGGCAAAGATGTCCGGGAACTGGCGTGCAAGTTCTTGGACGACTTCAATGCCAAACAGAAAGAGAGGGGTGGCAACTGGTCGGCCATGCATTTTGCCCCCGGGGCTTTAGCGGTCCTGCAGCGATATCCGTGGCTGGGAAACGTCCGACAACTCCAGCGGGTGGTTCAGCGCCTAGCGATTCTCTGCCCTGGACCGGAGATCAGCGAGGAAGATGTAGCTGCCGAGTTGGTCGTGGAGCCCCAGCCAGCCGCGGGCCGGCCGTTGGCGGAACTGGAGGCGGAGGAGTTCGCCGCGTACTGGGTAGCTGCGGTCGAGGAGCTTCTGGCCCGGTTTCGGCAGTCTGGTAGTTTGCCAGCGCAGTGGGAGTGCGCCAGCGGTGCAAGTTTGACGGAGGAAGTCATCCTTCCGCTGCTGGTGGGTTGTTCGCTGGAGCTGACGGGGCAGAACTGGAATCGGGCGGGGAAACTGTTTCAGAAGTCCGGGATCGAGCGGAAGAACAAGAAAGACCGCCAACGCTACGAGAAGTATCGTCGTTTGATGGAAGCAGTGGACTCCAGCAGGGTCCGACGGATCCGGTTGGGGGAATGATGTACGAATAACCTTGGGGGCTTACTCATGTCCGCAAACGAGGTGTGGTGCGTAGAGGTCGAGTTCAAGCGGATTCAGTCCTACTTGTTCGCTGTGCCGCGCTTGCCGGTGATGGTG
>JANLFZ010000119.1:4778-14042 GCA_024653385.1 Thermoguttaceae bacterium
TTCTGGGCGAGACCCTGCGCGGGTTGTGCCGGGCGGTTGGGGAGGGCCGATTGGAGTTCGATCCGAACGTGCCCAGCCTTCCATCTTTGGCGAGCCAATGCGGTTCGCAATGGCCTGTGGATTGTAAGGTGGCGGAGGAGTGGTCGGTTCGGGAAGAAGGGGATCCTCTGAACAACGGGATCTGGCAGGACGACGTGCGACGCGTGGCCAAAGATACGGGGGTGCTTACACGGGATGGCGGGCATTTCGCAGCCGTTTTCGCGGACGAGGAGCGAGCGAAGCGGTTTCAGCGGGCCGCGGCAGAGTTCATTCAGGAGCGGCTGCCGGGGGTACGTGTGGAGACTCGGCGGAAGCGTATTTCACGCAACGGGCAGGAGTGGGCTGCTTCGGAGGATGCCGACCCATCCGGTGGGGCAGTGTACGAAGCGGTGTGCGACCTTCCGCAGGCCGAAGTGTGCGAATACTCGGGCAATGAACCGGCTTCAAAAGAAGTGGAGGTGGGCGGAGAGCGGATCCGGGTGAGCCAATCGGTCCGCGAGAAATACGAGGCGGGCCGGAGATTCGACCGGGGAGATACACACGATGTGCTGGGAATCCTTCGTCCCCACCTCCTGAAAGGGTTAGGCTCTGCGGAAGGTGGCGAGCAGGCGTTTCCCGCGGAGTTTGCTGAACTCTCGGTACAGGGATACCTCGCTGTAGTCCACGTCGATGGCAACAGTGTGGGAACACGGTTCGATGCGTACCGGCATGGGTTCCCCAGAGACTTCTTCGAGAGGTGGAGGAAGGGTGAGGAGTTTTTCCATAGGCTCCGCGTAGGGATGCGGAGGGCCGCCTCGCAAGCCATCCAGCGGGTGTTCGGAGGTTTCCGTACGAGGAATAACGGGCAAAAGCTCCCATTGCGTCTGTTGATGCTGGGTGGAGATGACCTCCTGCTGGTATGCGGGGCGCCTTGGGCGCTGGCGTTTGTAGTGGAACTCGCCCGGGAGTTGCAAACGACCACGGGCAACCTTCCGGATGCAGAGGGGCCGTTGACAGTGGGGGCCGGCGTAGCCGTGGTGCACGACAGTTTTCCGTTCCACCGCGCCCACGAACTGGCCGAACAATTGGCCCAGAGTGCGAAGCGATTGAAGTCGGCGCTCCCTCGGCAGGTGGCGAATGTGGTGGACTGGCTGCTGGTCTCGGAATCGTGGCATGGGGATGTGGCGGAGACGCGGCAGCGCGACTTGGTGCTGGGAGATCTCGTGTTGAGCGCAAGACCGTACGCGGTCCTCAAGGAGGCAGCCGGCGAAAAGAGCCTCGAGCAGATGTTGGAAGACGCCAAGGGTCTGGCCAAGGCGACGGCGCGGGATCGCTTTGCACGGGGTCAGTTGTATGCCTTGGCCGCGGCCCTGGCCGAGGGAAAGCATTCGGCGGAGTTCGCGGCAGGTGCCCTGGAGGAAAAGACACGGGAGTCGCTCCGGGCTAAGGGGTATCTTACCGAGGAAGATAGCCCTTGGACCGAGAAGATGAACGGCTGGCGGCTCACGCGGATTCTCGACTTACTAGAGCTTTACGAATTGGAGATGCTGGCCTACGAGAGGAGATCCTCAGGCGAAGCGGTGCAACGCGGCGGCGAGCAGGCGGTAGGAGAAAGAGCATGACTGAGTGGCGTGTTACGTTCACCTGTGAACTCGTGGAAGATCTGCACGCCGGGAGCGGCCTGGGCTTCCGGGGAATGATCGATGATCGGCACGCGCGGGACAGCCATGGCCGGCCTGTGTTGGCGGACAATGCCTTGGCTGGTCTGTTGCGGGACGCCGCGGAAGAGCTGAGCGCGCTGGGGCATCCCCTGGCGACACGGGAGCGCATCGGCAGGCTGTTCGGGGCCGAGGGGGCCCATGCCCGGGCACGATTAGTCGTGCGCGGCTTGCGATTCGAGCGAAAAGCCGGGGAAGATCCGCTTCGGCCGGTCTTCTTGGCCGTGACGAGTACAGCCCGGGAGGTGTACTCGCGACGTCCTCTGGAGCACACCCTCCGAACCGTGGAGATGGCTGCGGCGGGGTTGGAAGCCAGAGGCGAAACGCGGTTTTTCGGCGACGAAGATGACCGGGAGCTTTTGCTTCTCTGCCTGAGGCGTGTGAGTTCCGTGGGCGCCGGCAAGACGCGCGGGGCGGGCCGTCTTCGCCTTCGGGATATCCGGTGTAAGGAAGCACCGTCGCTGGCTGCACCGTCGGCGCCCCCTGGTGGCCCATGCCGCCTGCGCGTGCTCTTGCGGAATCTGGAGCCGCTGTGCGTTGCGAAGACCGGTTTTCCCGGCAACATCATCGAGACGGACACGTATCTTCCCGGGTCTGCCCTTCGAGGGGCGATCCTGCGGGCACTGAGCGATCGGGGCGTCTCCGCCGAAGACGTGGGTCGGTTGGCCGCTGCCGACATTCGGTTTGGGAACGGGTATTTTGTGCCCGAGGATGCGATCCCTCGGGATCCCCAGGGACGACTTCGGGGTATGGAAAACCTGGTTGCGATGCCGCTGCCGCTAACCGCTGAGGAAGCGAAGGCCACCGAAAGGAAGACGGACCCAGCGGCCGGCCCATGGTGGGCGCAGGGCAAGCAGAGCGATGGTCCTTGGCTTGCGGATAGAGAGCACGAGTGGGATGGGCTCTTGCCGGAAGCCCGTGCCACGCATGGAAAACCGGCGGAAACGTCCGCGGCAAGATTCAAGCGAGTCAAGGGCGAGCACTACTTGGTAGGACCCCAGGAAGGCCCCTTCGATCGCGCATGGCCTGAGGTGGTCACGTTGATGCGGAACCGCATTCCCGCAGGCCGGGTGGGGAGGTCGTTCGACTCTCGGCGTCCGACGGCCGACGCAGACGAGCTTCAGGGGCCCGGGGAGCTGTACTCGATGGATGCCCTGGCCGAAGAGCAGCTTTTCCTGGCGGAAATCTGCTTCGATAGTGCCGAAGCGGCGAAAGCCTTCTGGAAAGCCGGCCTTGCGCTTTTCGGGGGTGATGACGAACATGTGGAGCAGCGTGCATGGCTTCGGGTGGGACGCGGGGGATGCCCGGTTCGCGTAGAAGCAAGCGCATGGATCGATAACCCGGCGCTCAGAGCTTGTCCGGAGGGGATTGCGGAGTTCACGCTCACGCTCACCAGCGACCTGATTGCCCGGGCGGCGGATTTGACGTTCTATACGACGCTCGATACGGAGGCGCTCGCGGAGTTGACGGGGCTATCGCCCGACTCGCTCCGGAACGTGAAGATCGATGCCCAGGCGTCCCGGAGCGAGGCCCGGCTGGTCTACGGTTTCAACACTGCGGCCGCCTCGCGGCGTGCAGCCGCCTTGGCGATTCGACGTGGGTCGGCCTTCTTGGTCACCGGGCCCGAGAAAGAAGTCTCGCGGTTATTCGACCATTTGGCGTCCTTGGAGGCGCTGGGCAGGGGGCTAGGCGAGCGTCAGGAGGAGGGTTTTGGCCGTTTTGCTCTGAACCATTCCGCGCACCGGCGGCCCGCCGTGCCGCCCGAGAGAGCTACGAGGCGGAGCGTCGACTCGCCTTTACTCGCCGAACCCATCACGGCAGATCCCCACCGACCAGTGCGAGAGGATGCCATTGCTGCTGCCGTTAAAGCAGTCGAAGAGCTGAAACTCTTGGGACTTTGCCATCAGAAGAACTTTCCTTCCCGAAGCCAATGGCAGTGGTTGCGGCATCGGGCCGAGGTGGCTCAGAAGGCAGAGGATCTGGATGCGCTGTTCAAGAAGCTGGAGATGCACTCGAAGAAGCTCGGCGGAAGAATGTGGGCTTGTCCGTGCCCGGGAGGTGATCCCCTATGGCGGGCTATGCAGATTGCCTACTCCAAGGCGGGCGACTTCGATCGCCAGCGGGTTTTCCTCGTCTATTTTTGCCGTTGGGTCGTGAGGCAGTTGGATCGGAATCGCCGTGAGAACAAAGGGGGGTAAGGCATGACGACGAGAAACGGACGATACCGGACGTTGATTCGCGGCGTGATCTTTCAGACCACCGCGCTTTCCGTCGGAGGCTCCCACGGCCTCGAGGGCAACCCCGACGCTTGCTATCGCGATGGCCTGGGCCGGCTGACAATCCCGGGAACCAGTCTGGCTGGGGCGATGATCGAGACGGCCGCTCGCCTATTTCCCGAGCTTATCGCGCCAACTTCCACTGGGAAACTACTCGGCGGGCGAGTCACGGGCAAGCAACACGGTGCGCCCCGCCGTCTGTCGCAAACGTCGGAAGACTTCCTTCAGTCGGTGTGGCGATTCTACCGTTCGCACCCCTATGATGAAGATCAGAGAACCGAATGGCGGCAGGGGGTAGGTATTCGACAGGCCACGGGGGCTACGGCGGCCGAGAAGCGGGCGCTGTACGATTTCGAGTGTGTTCCCCGCGGTACTCGATGGGGCTTCTTGCTGGAAATCGATACCCATCGGGGCGGCGCAGACTCCGAGGCCCTGGCGGTTCTGGCTCTTAACGAGTGGATGCATGGCCGGGGATGGCTGGGTCGGGGGGCGGCCCGGGGTACGGGTTGGTTCAAGTTGACCGACGTGGAAATGGTTCGTCTCCCCGCTACGCAAGAGGCGTTGGAGGTGTGGCCCGACAACACGCGGCCTCTTCCAGAGGCGATCGAAAGGGCGCGGGCTGCCGGAACGGTCCTCACGGGCCTGGAGACGGCGCACGAGGAATCGTGGGAAGTCGCCAGAGCGCGGAATTGGCGTCGCGGGGAGTGGCACTATTTGACTCTCCCTGTTTCCGTTGCAGCCGGTGAGGATCCGGGGGGCTACGGCTGGAATCCCCTTCATGTGGGCGGGCACCCTGCCGGTGAGCTTGAGATCACCGAGGAGGGCCAATTGGTCCCACTTTCTGTGAACAAGAGTGGCCTGTGGCGGGGCGATCAATACCAGCAGCCCGATGCGCCTTTTGTGTCTACCAAGCCGGCCGGCCAGGTGGAGTTTCAGCCGTTTCTGCCGGGCAGCAGCATCCGGGGGGCGCTGCGGCACGCGACGTCACGCCTGATGCGGGCACGAAAGTGCGAGGTGGCCGACCCTAACTTCTCGGGGGACGCCGAAGCCCAGCGCCTGCGGGACCACTTGAAGGGTAAACAGGAGTCCGGCGAGCCTCTTTCCGACCACGTGACTCGCGCCTTGGCCGATCCGGTGACGCAAGTCTTCGGGCTCGAAGAGCTTTGCGCCCGGGGTCTGGTCAGCGATGCGGCTCTGGCGTCCAAGGATTATGCGTTCACGCTCGCCCGGGCCGAGCATCACGCCGAAGACGAATTCACGGCCGGGGTGTATGGATCGGGCAAGTTCGACAGCGATCTGCTGCTCCAGGGTCCCATGCAGTTTCGGATCGTGGCGGAAGCCCCAACGCTCGAAGAACTCCGCTCGATGGCCGAGACGCTGGCCCCGGCGTTGGAGTTGGCCCGGCTGGGGCATCTGCCGATCGGTGGAGGCAAGTGGCGGGGCGCAGGGTGGGTGCCGTGGCAGATCGGCCCGATGGAGTTGGCCCGAATAGGAGATCGCGCAGGCCGCGCGGAAGACCCAGCCCAAGCCGTGTTGGATCGTTCCTTGGTCGATCGACTGCGAGCACTTCTTTCCGGGGAGAGCGGAGGGTAGAGATGAACCAGCGGAACAACCAAGTGCGTTGTACCCTTGTCACAGGGCAGATGGCAGCCAAGGTTCTCGATCTGCTCCGCGGGCGGCTGGCCGACAAGGAGAAGTTGCCGCTGGCGGTCTGGTGCGAGCCGGTCCCCGGCCGGGCACCCGTCGAAGGATTCGTTGGGCTGAGCACGGGAGAAAACACCGCCGCCATGCTCGCATCTTCTAGTCCGTCACTGGGTGAAGCTCGGCTTTTTTTTGGCCAAGGCATGTTGCACCTTCTGGCAAACGGCGCGGAGGTTCGCTGGGCCGCTTGGTGGGAAGGTGAAGCGATTCCGAAATGGTGTCCGACAAACGGCACGCAGCCACAAACCGCCGACATGGTTCGCCGCCAGCGCCCTGTGTTTCTGGCGGGCGATACCGTCGGGCGGCCCCGCAAGGCACATCGCGGATTGCGGGGAGCCAGCGGCCTGGGCGAGGCTGTAACCCTGGTCGAGTATTTCCAAGGCACAAATCTGCGGTGGTGGAGGCTAGAACCTCATGATGTCCAATAGAGCGTTTGGTCGTCGGCAGGGACGAGGCCCAGGGAGCGGACGCGGGCGTGGCCCAGCTTCGGGCAACACCCCGCAATCGGCCGCACCTTGCACGGAACCTTACCACTTCGTGCCCGTGGTGCCGGAGTTGGCCCTCACCGACAGGCCGGTGTTTCACGACGTCCAGCAAACCGATGACGATTTCTGGTCCGGCGAACTGCTTTGCACCCTCACTGTATTGACGCCCCTCGTCGTAGGGAACTACCAGTTCGACTACCAGGCGCTCTCGGAGAACCTAAAGGCCACGTATCGAAAACTCCTGGTCGGCCGGGGCCTATCGCAAGGGGAACGCCCTGCTGAGGACAAGAAGGTCATCGAGCCGCTTTGCCTTCCCTCGGGGGACGGTCCCTTGCCAGGCAGAGTGCTCATTTCCGGGGAGTCGCTGAAAGGAATGGTCCGCCAGTCGCTTCAGGCGCTGCTGTCCGCCCCCATTGAGCGGGTCCAGGAGAGGATTCTTTCTTTTAGGCCCAATATCCAGATGGTGACCGCCAGCCGGAATGTGGAGGTACTTCCTGCGTTGGTCGTCGAGGGCGGCGGGTGGTCCCAGAATGAGCCACGGCGGCCGAATTCGGTAAAGCTTCTCGTCCTCGAGGGGCTGCAAGATATCCACTATGTCCACCCGGACGCCGAGGATGCGCTACCCAAGCCGGTGCGAGATCTTCTCGGCAAGCCGGCGGAAACTCGCAGCGCACACTACGCCGACCCTGGCAAACGAAAGAGTCTTTGCCTGGAAGACACGGAGGCCAAGGAGGCTGCCAAGCGTGTTCACCTCACCCCGGGGAAGATTCTGAAACCGGGAAGAGGCCGGACCCCGCCGAATCTCGCCGGTCTCCTGCCTGTGGTCAATCTCAACGGCATCGACCTGGAGGCCCGCCTCAACGAGTTGTTTCACGAACGGCATGAAGGTCCCGCTAACGAGTTGCGGACCCGCTCACCGCATGGCTATCGGTTCCTCCTGCTGCGGCTTCCCCAAAAGGGCACTCCGGTACAGCTCGATGCGCCGGCGCTCAAGGCTTTCTACGACTCTTTGGAACAACTGGCCGACGACACGGCCGGACACTTACGGGATCATCCTCTCCTCAAGCCCAAGGACAAGGAAGAGGTCGCCAACCGTATCCGGGCGTTTCGCAGGCGGGGGCTCTTGCCTGGTGATGTGGTGTTTATCGAGAGGCGGCTTTCGTCTGGTTCCATATCTTCGCTGGGCCACCACTTCTACTTCCGTAAGCGTTATCGCGATAGCATTCATCGCACCGACGAGGAGAGCTACCGAAGTCGCCACCAGAAGAACCCCGTCCAGGACCTCCGCGATATCCTCTGTCCGCGCCCGTTGGAGCAGCAGACGACCCAAGAGGGCGGCCCCGAACAACTCAGCGGCGCACGGTTGCTGTTTGGCTTTGTGGGCACCTCCCAGGGCAAGTACAGCCCCAGCGAGCCGCTGGCCTTCGGAATAGGGTGGAGCCAAGAAGCGCAACGCCGTGGGCGCTCGGATTTCGCCCAGCTTGCTGGACGCGTCAGCTTCAACATGGCCGTCGAGCAGGGGGACCTCCGCCGAACCGGACGGTTCCTCCATCAAAAGGACTTTGCCTGCCTGGTGCCGCTGCGTCCCCTGGGGTCCCCCAAGCCTTCGGCAGTGGAGGTCTATCTGACGCAGAATCGGCTCTCCGAACGCCGCGACCTCGGTACGCTATGCACCTACGGCGACACGGCCGATGATCGTTCGGCCGGCAATCTCCGCGGACGCAAGTTCTATCTCCACCAGCCCGACGCCGCTAAAGATCCAAAGTGCTATGAACTGATCGATCCCTCTCAGCCGGACTGGAAGTCAGGGCAGACGGTGCATCTGCTCGGCAATCAGGCAGCGATCGCCCGATTCGTCTCTCCGCCGGGGACCGAGTTTCGCTTCACCCTTCGTTTCCGGGACCTTCGGTCGTGGGAACTAGGGGCCCTGCTGTTTACCCTCACCGCGGATCAAGACCTCATCGAACGATTGGTCCAAGGACTGGGGTTGTCGAAACCTCCGGAACGCCTGGCCAATTGGCTCCAGCGCATCCGCCAGTGGCCGGTATCCGGTAAGTGTCCCCTATTGGCCCTCAAACTAGGCCATGGCAGGCCGTTGGGGCTGGGGAGCGTGGCCATCCGCGTTGACCAGGTGCGCCGACTTCGCTTCGACGAACCCGAATGGACTCCCAAACTGGAGACGTGTGACGTGGAGGAGGTCCGGCAAGAGACGGTGGATAAGCTGTCGGCAAAGCTCAAGGCGTTTTGTGGCGCAGCGAGCCAGCGCTGGGTGATCCAGGTCCTCCTTCCCTGGCTCCAAATCCATCGCTACGCCGGGCGAACGCGATTCGACTATCCTCGGGACAACAACGATGGGACGATCTTCAGCTTCCACTCCGAGGAGCGCAAGAAACACGCCAAGGGACGAAAGCTGTCGAAGGGGCCGGGAGTGGCTTCGCCCGGGCCCCGTGGGCTGAAATCCCTGGACGACCTGGACCGATGATCCACGGGACGCGCCCGGAGGCGACCTCGACCCACGGGTCACCGACCGTATTCGTTCGTCATTGCCGGTAACCTCATGTCCCAACCTCCCGAATTCCACACAGCCATCCTGGTGGCCTCAGTGTCGGGTGACCCGATTGTCCTGGCCAAGCTCCTTCACGCGGTCCGGCCTGCCCAGTTGGTGCTCTACAGCACCCCGGAGGCCCGCAGGCGGGGCTGGGAGAAAAACGCCCGCTCCGTGCTGGAAGTGTGCGCTGCCCGGGGGCTTGGCCTGACAGCAGGATTCGTGAGACTGGAGGTCGAGGACACGCAAACCCAAGGTCGCTGGATGTCCCGCCAGATTTTTCAAACGGTGGATAGCTTCTGTGCGGCCCACCTCGGAAGAGGAGGCGTGGCCTTCGATTGCACCACGGGGCAGGGCATCCTCCGGATCCTGGGCTACGACGCTGCGCGACGGGCCGCGGTCGCTCGCCAGCGCCCTTTTTGCACCGTCTACTGCGATGGCGACCGCAATGAGGTCCTCTTTGCCGGCCTTGCAGGCGACGGCTGGCAGTTCGAGGCCCGGCCGGTGCGGTTCGATTGCCG
>JANLFZ010000120.1:0-12150 GCA_024653385.1 Thermoguttaceae bacterium
TTCGCTTCCTTGGGTTCCATAAGATTGCCCAACTTATAGTTTTACAGGCCCTAACCTCGACTATTGCCATTTTGCCGCAACTGGTTGTCCGTTAACAAGTTGCGCCTGACATGATTTGTTGTTCAGTTACTGCGCGTAACTCTTTGACCGACAACGCCTTAAGACATCTCGGGAACGGACCAATGAGAAAAATGGCAAAAGTCGAGCTAACGACTTGCGTAAGTCGTTCCGCTTCGCCTTCCCGAGGATGACCACCGCGCCGGCCTCGCGGCGCACCATCTCACGCCATCTCACGGGTGTTGGGTAGGGGGCCTACTTCTTTTGGGCGACTCTCGGCCCGCGGGTGAACTTGCGAAGCGGGGGCCTTGTAGCGTATTCTGCCTGTTGCTTCGTCGCCTTGGCGACCGCGCCGGGCGACGAGGACGGTCTGATCGAGATTTCACCCGAGGAGAACGAACCATGCCGGATCGAAGTTCGGCCGTTTCACGGCGGCGGTTCTTGGCGGCGGCGGCCCAAGCAGGCGCCGTCCTGGCAGTCCCCTTGTTCGTCCCCGGCCGCGCGCTGGGAAAAGACGGCGCCGTCTCGCCCAGCGAACGCATCGTGCTGGGCGGCCTGGGGATCGGCGGTCGCGGACAACACGTGCTGGGCTGCATGATGGACGAGCCCGTGGTCCAGTTCGTGGCCATTGCCGATGCCCGGCGCATGCGCCGCGAGCAAATCAAGAACCTTGCCGACACGAAGTACGGCAACAAGGACTGTGCCACGTATCGCGACTTCCGCGAGATGCTCGCCCGACCCGACATCGACGCCGTGCTCATCGCCACCGGCGACCGCTGGCACACATTGGCCTCGATCTACGCGGCCAAGGCCGGCAAGGACATCTACTGCGAGAAGCCCTGCTCGATGACCATCGCCGAAAGCCGCGCCCTGGCCGACACGGTCAACCGCTACGGCCGGATCTACCAGGCCGGTACCCAGCGGCGCAGCATCGCCAATTTCATCTTTGCCGCCGACCTGGTCCACTCGGGCAAGCTGGGCAAACTCAAGACGGTTCACGCGAATACCCTGGCCCCGGGCGTCCGGCACGATTGGCTTCCTGCCGAGCCCGAACCGCCCAAGGACGAAGTCGATTGGGACCTCTGGCTGGGACCCTGCCCGTGGCGACCCTTCAATAAACAGTACGTCGCCGGTGGGTGGCGAGGTTTCTTCGACTTCCACGGCGGCGGCATCCTCGAGTGGGGCGCCCACACCGTGGACCTCTGCCAGTGGGCGGCCCAAGCCGATCATACGACCCCGGTCGAGTACGAGCCCACTCCCAACGGCTGCATTGCCACCTACGCCAACGGCGTCAAGCTCGTGATGCGCGACACGGGCTGGATGGGCCTGGGCACGTGCAGCGCCCGGTACGAAGGCGAGGATGGCTGGGTCGAGACCGGCGACACCGGACGCGTCGAGCTGTCGGCCGGCGCGAGGGCCGAACAGCGGGTCTTCACCGAGGTCGGCACGTCGCCCGTCAGCCACGTGAAGAACTTCCTCGAATGCGTCAAGACCCGGACCCCGGCCAACGCGAACGCCGACGTGGCCGCCCGATCGCACATCGTCTGCCACGCGGCCTACATCGCGTGGCAGCTTGGCCGCACCCTGAAGTTCGATCCGGTCAAGGAAGAGTTCATCGGCGACGCCGAGGCCAACCGCATGCGCTCCCGGGCGCTGCGCGAACCGTGGCGGATCTGATCCTACGCATATCCCAAGGAGACACCCATGCTCTGCATATTCCGACGGTTGCTTTCCCTCGTGGTTGTGGCGGTCGCGGCGACCGCCATGGCGGCGGAAACGGACTTGATGAAAGAGACCGACCCGGCCCGGCTGGTCGCCGTGCTCCAATCGGCCGACGCGCCGTTGTTCGACAAGGCCAAGGCCTGCCAGCGCCTGGCCGTGATCGGCACGAAAGACGCGGTTCCCGTGCTTGCCCGTCTGCTGGACGATGAGAAACTGGCCCATTACGCCCGATTCGGCCTCGAGGCCATGCCCGATCCGGCGGTCGACGACGCCCTGCGCGCGGCGATGGACCGGCTCGCGGGCCGGCACCTGGTGGGCGTCATCAACTCGATCGGCTTTCGCCGCGACGCGAAGGCGACCGAGGCCCTGATCAAGCGGCTGGGCGACTCGGACGTGGCCGTCGCCTCGGCGGCGGCCTCGGCGCTGGGTCGAATCGGCACGCCGAAAACCTCCCAGGCCCTGCTGGCGACCCTGGCCGTCGCCTCGCCCGAACTGAAACCCTGGGTGGCCGATGCGTGCCTCGCCTGCGGCGAGCAGCTCTTGAGCAAGAGCGACCGGGCCTCGGCGACGTCCCTGTTCGATGCCCTGCGCAAGTCCGACGCGCCCAAGCATCACCGGCTGGCGGCGACCCTTTGGGCGATCCGCGTGCGCCAGAGCGACGGGATAAGCCTCGCGCTCGAACAACTCCGGTCGGACGACGCGGACTTCTTCGCGGTCGGCCTCCAGGCTTGCCGCCGGATCCCCGGCCCCGCCATGACCAAAGCCATGGCCGCCGTGATGGACACGCTTCCTCCCGCGCGCCAGGCCTTGCTCGTTACGGCGCTGGCCGGCCGGCAAGACGAGGCGGCGATCCCCGCGGCACTGAAGGCGGCCAAGAGCCAAGCCCCCGAGGTCCGTGCCGCGGCGATCCGGGTACTGGCCAAGCGGGCCGATCCCGCGGCCGTGCCGGTGCTGCTCGAAGCCGCCGTGGCCGCCGACGAGGCCGTGGCGCAGGCCGCGCAGGCGGGCCTGGCAAGCATCCCGGGCAAAGAAGCCGACGAAGCCATTGTCGCCCGATTGACCGCCGCCGACGCGAAGCTCCGCCGCGTGGCCATCGAGCTGACCGGGCAGCGACGCATCGCCGCGGCGCTGCCCGCGCTATTGAAGGCGGCCGACGATTCCGACGAGCAGGTGCGGCATGCGGCCCTCAAGGCCATCGCCGTGGTGATCGATCCCAAGGACCTCTCCATGCTCGTCGAGCGGTTCCTGAAGGCCGCGTCGGCGGCCGACAAGACCGCGGCGGGCGACGCCCTCAAGGCGGCGGCCATGCGGGCCCCCGACCGCGAGGCCAGCGCCGCGCAACTCGTGGCCGCCATGCGCCAGGCCCCGCTCGAAACCAAGGTCGCGCTGTTGGAGATGCTCGCCGCGGTGGGCGGAAAGACGGCGCTGGAAGCGGCCGCGGCGGCGGCCAAGGACCCCGACGAGAACCTCCAGGACGCCGGCACCCGGGTGCTGGGCGAATGGATGAGCCCAGACGCCGGACCCGTGCTGCTCGAATTGGCCAAGTCGTCGGCCAACGCGAAGTTCAAGGTCCGGGCCCTGCGCGGCTACATCCGCGTCGCCCGGCAACTTCAGATGCCGATGGACCAGCGGGCCGCGATGCTCCGCCAGGCCCTTGCCGTGGCGTGGCGCGACGACGAACGCAAACTCGTGCTCGAAGTGCTCACGCGCGAACGCAGCCCGTCGCCCGAGTACCTGGCCATCGCCGTCTCGCAGCTTGCCGTCGCGGGCGTCAAGGACGCTGCCGGCGCAGCCGCGGTCGACATCGCCGAGAAACTCGTGCGCACCGACCCCGGCGCCATCGTTCCCGCCATGAAACAGGTGGTCGAATCCGGCGCCAGTCCTGCCACGGTGCAGAAGGCCAAACAGCTTCTGAACCGTGCCGGACGACGTGCGAAGCAGTAGGCCCAAATCGCAATGGTCTCCCCTCGCGGCGTGCCCACCGCGCGCTTGGCCGCGCGGCGAGGCGACGGCACGGAAGCCTCGCGCGTCGGGGGCATCCCACGGATGGCTCGGACCCGAGACACGACGAAGAGGGAAGACGCACTACTTCTCGGTTCTAGTACTCGTGGGGGTATGGTGCCGGGCGGTTGACGGTCCGCGCCTGGCGCGGGATACTCTCTTTGTTGGTGCCCTGGACGTGTTCGCCTTGGACCTGCGACCGGAGGTCCGGCGCACGCCTCAACGCTGGTGTACACGCAAGTGTCCCGGCGCGGGGTGCCGGGCACCTCGTGGTGGCTGTAGCTCAATTGGTTAGAGTACCAGACTGTGGATCTGGGTGTTGTGGGTTCGAGTCCCATCAGCCACCCTGGTTCAGACCCGCCGACAGCAGTGGCCGGCGGGTCTTTCTGTTTGGCGGCAAAGCATTTGCGACAAGTTCGTCCGCAAGTCGTCGGTCTTGTGCCGGGCTTGGCATCCGGGGCGCGGTCTGGGGTCTTCCATTGACGGAGGGCGCTGCCGTGCCGAGAATAGCGGGAGGTTCAAGATCGCGTGGCAGCAGCCGAACGAGGTTGAATAGCAGCACCGTGTGTCGCCGTGTGAACTTGTCGCTTTGCCTGGGGCGCGTACTGGTGGTCTCGCTGGGGCTAGCGGGCGCTGCGTTGGGGGCCGACGTTCCGCCCAACTCGCAGAACGCCCCGCCGAAGGTGGTAATCCCCTTCGATTTCGAGTCGAAGTGGGACCAAGGCCGCTACGGCGCGATGGTTGGCGAGATGATCTGGAAGAAGCTCTCGCAGGAAAAGCGGGTCGTCACCACCGAGTCGATGCTCGATGTGCGCGACCTGTGTTCGGCCAACGGGATACGGCTTGGCCCCGAGACCCCCTTGGACAAGGTCCGCCAGGTCGTGCGCAAGGACTTCGACGCCCAAGTAGGCATCTGGGGCGCGATCGAGCGTGTGCCGGGGACCGAGGGCGAGGTCTACGATCTGGTCATCAAGTGCTACGATTTCTCGGGCGACCAGCCACGGGCGATCTACGAGAAGTCGGCCCGGACGAACTCGGTCAGCGAGGTGCCGCACCTGTACGTGCGGGAGATGCTCGACCGGCTTTGCGACCGGCAACCCGGCGCCGCGCCCGATCTCGACCCCGCCGCCGAAGAGCGGTGGAAGACCGGCCCGAACCTTGTGGCGGGCGGCGACTTCGAACAGGGCGACCGGGGCGTGCCGGTCGGTTGGGAACCGCGCGGCGGTCAGCAACGCGAGCCGCTTGGGAACCTCGTCCGGTGGATGCCCGAGGTCGGCAACGAGCGCAACCATGTGCTTCGCTTGACGATACCGCGGGCGGTGGCCGAGGCCGAGGGGGTGATGTACTACAGCAAGGAGTTTCCCATCCACGACGGCGCGACGTACCGGTTCCAGTGCCGATGGCGGTCGACCGGGCCCAGCCCCAAGGTCTTCATCAAATGCTATGACGAGATTGCCACCGAGTACCGCCGCCAGCGTCCGGCGGCCGGGAAATCCGCCGACGACGGCATCGGCCCTGGCGGCAGCATGAACGATCCGTCGGGCGCGCAGCGCCGCGAGGTCTACCGGAGCCAGCAGAAC
This sequence comes from Thermoguttaceae bacterium, assembly GCA_024653385.1. Lineage (GTDB taxonomy): Bacteria > Planctomycetota > Planctomycetia > Pirellulales > Thermoguttaceae > JANLFZ01. The sequence continues at coordinate 5,361 of JANLFZ010000120.1, forward strand.
CTCAAGGGGCCAAACCTCCGGTGGAACGTCCACACCCAGGAGTTCACTCCGAAACACACGCGGTACTCGCCCAAGTGGGGCCGCGTGATGCTGTACGGCTATCTGAACGAGGGAGTCGTCGAGTTCGACGACGTGGTGATCAAGGAGATCGTGCCGGCCGTCACCGAGAACCTGGTCCGCGATAAGCGTCATTCGCTGGAAACCAAGGTCACCCTGGAGGAAATGGAAGAAAACGAGCGCCGCGGCAACGAAGCACGCCAGAAGCTTCGCACAGAGCGCCAGGCCGGCGAGAAGAAGAACGCCGCCAAGAAACGTCCCGCAGAGGAGTAGCACGCCCGCCTTGGACCCTCGCTCTGCCATCCTGCAACTCCTGACCAGCGTCCGGGCGTGGAATATCGCCCTGCGCACCGCGCATCTGGCCGCGATGGGCGTGCTCTTGGGCGGACATGCCTTCGACGTGCCAAGCCAGCGATTGCTGCCGGCTTTGTACGCGACCGTGGGGACGGGCGTGGCGCTTGGCCTGGTCGAAGCCGGCGGGGGCCTCGCCTGGCTGCACCAGGGCCGCGGCTTGATGACCCTCGCCAAGCTGGTGCTGGTCGTGTCGGTCGTGTGGCTCTGGGAGTGGCGATTTGCGATCCTGCTGGTCGTCGTGGCGATGGCCTCGGTCGGGTCGCACATGCCGGCCAGGTTCCGCTACTACTCCGTGCTCTACCGCAAGGTCCTCCGCTGTTCCGGCGGCCCGGGAACCTCGCGCCTGGAAGGCGACCCGGGCGCGTAGCCCGGCTGGGCATGCCCGCATGATGGGCGCGGGGTGATTCAGCGACGGATGCGTTGCGAGAAGTCGGGGCTTTCGGCGAACTCCCGCGCGGGGCCGCTTGCCCAGGCGCGACGGCGTGCCTCGACAAAGGGCAGGTCGGTGGCGATCACGCCCGCGTCGTACAAGACCCGGTCGGCGTAGCCGGGTAGGAGAATGCCCAGGCCGTAGGGAATTCGGCCCCCCAAGCCGCGGTTGAGGTGCGCCAGCACGTTCGTGGTGCAGTTGTTCGTGAAGGTGTTGTAGAACTCGGGGCGTTGGGCCAGCGTGTTGACCCGGTCCATCACGTCGAGAAAGATCGCCCGGGCCTCGTCGCGTGACACGCGCAGGGGGTAGATGTAGACGTCGTCGTTGCGGTAGTTCGTGCGGAGTTTGACCAGGTCGCGCTCGTCGCCCAGCACGTACATGAGTTCGTAGCGGTTGAGAATGCCGTTGAGGAACTGGTATTGTTCGCCCTTCTCGCGGCGGATCTCGATCGACAGGCAAAGGTACTGCCCGTCGGCGAATCCGAAGCTCAGCATGGTATGGGCCACGGCCGGAAGGTTGCCGAACGGCACGAGGATGAAATCGACCGACTCCAACTGTTCCAGGTCGTACGCGCGATCGTCGTAGTGCGCCACGTAGGTGTCGGCGTCGAGATACGTGCAGTGGCGTACCTGGTGAACCACCACCATGCGGCCGTCAATCTCGGCGCGCGGAAGCACCGCTTGGTCGGGCGACCAGTCGCGCAGGTTCGAGGGGCGGTCCAACAGCGTGCAACCCGGGCCGGGCAACAGCGCCGTCGCTACCGCCGCGGCGAGCAGGGCCCGGCGCACGAGGCTACCGCCTCGCGCCATCAAAGGGTGCAGCCCACTCCACGCGGGAGGGAGCACTCCCCATTCACGGCGGCCCGGGCTCTCGGTAGGCACAGTCAGACCAAGATGGAAGAACCGGCAATCCAGGAATGCTGGGGAAAAGACGTTCGATCGACACAAGGGCAACGAGGGCCTTGGACGAGTGAGTGGGCCTTCTTACCGTAAACGCGACTCGGCGTCGATGCCACTTTCGCGCGTGCCACTCGCGCCTACGGGCCTACGCGCTGGGGGACCCGGCGGGCACCAACCGGGCGGCGGGGGTCTCGGCTCGCAGTTGGGCGATCATGTCCCGCGTGGCCCGTTCGACCGCCGATTGCCACCGCGTGGGCTCCGCCATCCCTCGGTACTTTGGAGCGGAATAGGCGAAGATGATCCCTCGGGAGTTGTTAACGATCGCACCGCGGCCGTGCGCGTCGAAGGCCCCTGCGACATCGCGGGCGGTCGCCCCCTGCGCCCCGAACCCCGGGACGAGGAACCACGTGTGCGGCATCGCACGGCGCAGTTCGACAAGCTGGTCGGGATAGGTCGCCCCGACGACGGCTCCCACCGCGCCGTATCCGCTGGCCCCTGCCGTCTGTGCGGCAAGGGATTCGACGTACTCGCCGAGGTGCCGGTAGACGGGTCGGCCCGCGACCACCAGGTCTTGGAGCATCTTTCCGCCGGGGTTCGACGTCTTCACCAGGACGAACACCCCAGCCTTGCGCCGCACGGCCGTTTCGACAAACGGCTGGAGACTGTCGTCGCCCAGGTAGGGACTGACCGTCATCGCGTCGGCGCCCCAGGGGCTTTGGCCGTCGCGGCCAAGATACCCCTCGGCGTATGCCGCGGCGGTGCTGCCGATGTCGTTGCGCTTGCCATCGAGAATCACCAAAAGCCCACGCTGCTGGGCGTAGCGCACGAGGTCGGCCAGGGCGGCCATGCCTGGTGGGCCGAGTTGCTCGAAGAACGCGGCCTGGGGTTTTACGGCCGGCACCAGCGGGGCGACCACGTCGATCACGTCGCGGCAGAAGACACGGAACCCTTCGGCCAGGGCATTCCAGTCGCCGGGGCTCGGGATCAGTCCCGGCGGAAGCGATTCGGCCCGGGGGTCGAGGCCAACCAGTACCGGATTGCCGCATCGCCGCACGGCAGCATCGAGTTGATCGGCGAAACCGTCGTCGGTCATGAGTTGCGGGCGCCGACCGCTTGAGGACCGGCACCGAGAGGTTGAAGAAACGTGCGGCGCGGCAACAAGCCGATGTCGCACACCAGCCGCTCCATTGTATAATAGCGGGAGCAACCGGCGACTATTCCTCCCCCAAGGCGTGGTAGCCCTTTCCGGGGCCCCATCCTCATCCGCCCGATCCATGCTCTCGAAGGTAACAGTACTCTGTTTTGCGGCCAGCTACGGGGTGGCGCTTGCCTTGGAGCTGACTCGGCTCTTGTTTCGCAGCGGGGTACGGGGCGCGGTGATGCTTGGGTTCACTGCGGCCGGCCTGGTGGCGCACACGGCGTTCCTCTTCTATCAGGGGGTGCGATTTAACGAGCAACTGCACGGAATCGGCTCGCCCTTGTCGAGCACCCAACACTGGTACTTGACTGCCGCCTGGGTGTTGGCCGTCGTCTATCTCTTGTTGACGTTTTCCTATCCCAAGGTGCAGTTTGGGCTGTTCTTCTTGCCCTTGGTGCTGGGACTGATCGGCGTGGCCCATCATTTTGCCGATCCGGAGCCTGCCGCGCGGGCGCCCGACGCGCGGATCTGGGGCCTGATTCACGGCGGCTCGATCCTCCTGGCGACGGTCTCGGTGCTGGTGGGGCTGGCGGCGGGACTGATGTACTTGGGGCAGGCGCGGCGGCTAAAGCACAAACTCCCGCCGCAGCGCGGCCTGCGCCTGCCGAGCCTCGAATGGCTTCAAGAGACGAACAGGCGCTCCCTGGTCGTGGCGATGGCCACGTTGGCGGTGGGGATTGTCTCGGGCATGATTCTCAACGTGATTCACCACGACCGGGACAAGGGGTTCGTCCCGTGGACCGACCCGGTGATCGTGGTGACCGTGGGGCTGTTCGGGTGGCTTCTTCTGTCGAGCGTGCTGGGCCTGGTCTATCAGCCGGCGCGCGAGGGACGCAAGGTGGCGTACTTCACGGTCGTCAGTTTCGCGTTTCTGGTGGCCGCGTTGGCAGTGGGGCTTTTCATGGACACGCAGCACGGGGGCCAGCGACAGAACCGCGCGTGGCGCGGGGACAGACCGCGCCCCGCGGCCACGCCCGCGGATTCCCAGCCGGGCGCGACGCGCCCCGGGCCGTCCGTGCCGGGAGGGGCGTCATGAACCTTCGGGTCATTGGCTGCTCCCACCATAACACGCCGATCGCCCTGCGCGAGCGGCTGGCGTTCAGCCCCGAGCAGACCCGGCGCGCGCTGGTCCAGTTCCGCCAGCAGTTCCCCGATGCCGAGGCGGTGCTCCTTTCGACCTGCAATCGGGTGGAACTCTATGCCGCCGCCGAGAACGGCGATGGCCCGACGCGCGGCGACCTGGTGACGTTTCTTGCCGATCGGCACGGGCTGGACGCATGCGCGGTGGACAAGCACCTCGACGAGCAGTCCAGCGATGCGGCCGTGCGGCATCTCTTCACCGTGGCATCGAGTCTCGACAGCATGGTGGTGGGCGAACCGCAGATCCTCTCCCAGGTGAAGCAGGCCTACCAGATCGCCACCGAGGAGCAGAGCGCCGGGCCGGTGTTGCACGCCGCGTTCCAGGCCGCCTTGAAAACCGCGCGGCGCGTGGCGTTCGAGACGACGATCCACCAGCGCCGCGTCAGCGTGCCCAGCGTCGCCGTGGCCGACTTCGCGCAGCAGATCTTCGAGCGGTTCGACGACAAGCGCACGCTGGTGATTGGGGCGGGCGAGATGGCCGAAGAGACGCTCCGCTATCTCCGGGACCAGGGGGCGCGCGAGGTGACGGTGGTCAATCGGAGCCCCGAGCGGGCCGAGGAATTGGCCCGGCGCTGGGAGGGCCGCGCGGTTCCGTGGAGCGACCTGCTTGCGGCACTGTCGGCCGCCGATCTGGTGATCAGCACGACGGGGGCGGAAGAGCCCATCGTCACCCTGGCCGCGTTCCAGACGGTGGAGGCCGCGCGGGGCCGCCGCCCGCTGTTCGTGCTCGACCTGGCGGTGCCTCGCGACTTCGATCCGGCCATCGGCGATCGGCCCGAGGTCTACCTGTACTCGGTCGACGACCTGCGCCAGGCGTGCCAGCGGAACCGCGCCGAGCGGGACAAGGAGTTGCCCAGCGCGCTGCGGATCATCGAACAAGAGACCGCCCGATTCATGGGCGATCTGCACCACCGGGCGACCGCGCCGGTCATCCGCCGGCTTCAACAGGGGTGGCAGAAGCCGAAGGAGGATGAACTCCGGCGGCTATTCAACAAACTGCCCCAGTTGGACGATCACGCCCGGAACGAAATCCGCGAGTCCTTCGACCGGCTTGTCAACAAACTGCTCCATCCGCCGCTGGAATCGCTCCGCGACGAAGCGCGCCACGGGATCCCCCACGCGCTCTTGGATGCGTTGTCGAAGCTCTTCCAGCTCAAGGACTAGGCGGCATCGGCGCACACCGCCGTGCCCCGAGGCGGGCACACGGGAATTCCTTCGGATGGGCTAGACAAGAAACGATCCCGGCACGCGAAGCGTGCCGGGGCGATCAGCGGGACGTGGGGAAAGGCCTATTCCCAGTCCTCGTCTTCGTCTTCGTCGTCATCCCAGTCGTCTTCGTCTTCGTCGTCGTCCCAGTCTTCGTCGTCCCAGTCCTCGTCTTCTTCCTCCTCTTCCTCTTCCTCTCCTTCATCTTCGTCGACGTCTTCGTCGTCGACCTCTTCCCATTCGTCGTCTTCGAAGTCCTCGTCGTCGAGGTCTTCTTCCTCCTCCTCTTCCTCCTCGTCAAGATCTTCGTCCTCGAAGTCTTCGTCGTCGAGGTCCTCGTCGTCGAGGTCGTCGTCTTCCTCGGCGCACCGGATTGCGACCTGGCGATCGTCGCCATCGATCTTGTCGCCGCGCTGGCACCAATCCGTGGTGGCGGCTTTGCAGGCGACCGCATCGTCCAGAATGTCCTTGTTAGCAACTGCGGTTCTCACGTTCGACTCCCCTTCCGTAGCAACAGAATGAACAGGTTGTTTCAATTGTCCAACTTGCGGTAGTTCATCGAGGTGACGCAATCCAAACACTTGGAGGAACAACCGGGTGGTTCCGTAGAGGAACGGTCTGCCAAGATCCTCGGATCTGCCGGCGATTCGCACCAACCCACGATCCATCAACTGCCGCAGGATTTCGCCGCATTGTACGCCGCGAATCGCCTCGATCTCCGCCCGCAGCACCGGCTGCCGGTACGCCACCACGGCCAAGGTCTCCATGGCCGGTGCGGACAACCGAACTTCTGCCTGAGCGCCGTGCAGACGGCGGAGCCATGGGGCGAACTTCGCCCGCGTCAACAACAGGTATCCCCCGGCCACCTCCGCGGCCCGAAACGCTCGACCTTCCGTATCGTACAGACGGTTGAGCGTTCGGACCAGTGTACGTGCTTCGGTTCCATCCGCCAAGCCGGCCAGTGCGGCCAATTTCCGGCTCGCCACGGGTTCACGGCTTAGCAGCAATACTGCCTCCAGTCGAGCCAGCGCGGGCGGTCGCGCCAGGGCCTGGTCGCCCACGTGCGGTTCGTCGTCCAACGCGACCGCCGGTTTCCCCGCCACCGGCGGGTACGGGCGGCGAGGCGTCCTTCGCTCCAACCAGACTCTCTCGACGATGGCGGGCTCATAGCGCAGGGCGACGCTGCCGAACCAGTGTCCCGGGCCTTCGAACACAGCGAACATCGGTAGGGGTCGCCACGCTTCTCAACAGGATCGTTAGACCAAATCATCGGCCCGCGCGCCAAGACTCCACATCGCGGAGGACACGAATCATGGCCTCGAAGGGGTCGCGATCCGTGGCCTCGAAGTAGCGAGAACGATCGGGATCACCGCCCACTGTCGCCCTACAGTAGAACCGGTAGAACTCCCCCTCCATCCCCCAGGTTTCCAGCAAATAGTCCGTCACACCCAGCGCTCGAAGCCGTTGCTGAATATACGCGAACTGATCGGGACTGGATAGTGGTTG
>JANLFZ010000120.1:12160-13967 GCA_024653385.1 Thermoguttaceae bacterium
GTCGACGGAAGATCGTTGTCGAAAGGATCGCCGCGTCTCCAACTTGGTCCCAAGCGGGGGAAGCCCCTCCGCAGCAGGACCTGCGACCGGCACTCCCGTCCCCCTCCAAAGCCCCGTCGGCCGAGGGGCAACAAGCCCGTGTTCCCTCGGTGGCCGCAACCGACACCACCCTGCGAAACGGATCAAACCGGGGCCGATTCATGCTCGGCAGCTCGGACGCGGGGGCTGGCTTCGCGCCGCGATCGAACCAGCGTGTCGCCACGTCGGGAACCGACGTCCCAAACACGGCCGCCAGCGGCAGCAGTACCAAACAAGCCAACATCGTGACCGCCCGATACGCCATTGTCCTCGACGATTCCATGTCGCGCTCAAGCCTCCTTTGCCTTGCAGCCCGCCATCGCCGTCGACCAGCCGTCCCTCCCCACCAGCAAGGCCGTGGCCCAACCGTCTCGGTGACCAACCAAGCGTCTGGATAGCCAAGAAAAGAGGCCCCATCATAGCGGGCCGCGGCGCTAGTGGGCAATGTCACTCTTCGCAGTGCTTGGCACGATCGAAATGGCCGGCTGCCGGAACCGAACGCACCACCGTTCCAGGGGCCTCATCCTCCGCCAACCCAATCGCAATGCTCGATCTCCAAGTCGTTGTCGGGCCAACCCTTCTGGTCGGCCATGACTTTGGGAAACCGACGGTAAAGCAGCTTTACCGAGACAAGCGGTGCTCCTTGTGGGTGGTCAAAACGAAAGTGGAGCCGGTCGGATTGGTCGGGCTGAAGGCGCGTGTCGAACGCGACGCGGTTGGATCGCCAGTAGGGCACGGGCTGCGTTCCATCGAGCCCCTCGAGCGACTTGGCGTACATCCGCCCGGGTTGTCCAGCCAGATTCCCCTCCCTTGGGTTGCCAATACCGGCAACTGGTGGCAGACGCGGGCCATCCAAGAGCGCCAATTCCCTTCCCTTGGTGTCTCTGGCCGAGACCCATACGAGCAGTGCCCGATCCGGGTAGCCGGTGGGCATCCGGTGTCCAATGTCGCGGGCGCGCAGTTCGACGATGATCTCCAACGAATCGGTCTTCCGCGAGCCGGTTACTGAAAGATCCAGATGCGACCGCAGGAGCCGGGCCCTCTCGCACGTCGGCCCGTGGCTGGCGACGGCCTTGGTGTCGGTCCCGGCCATGCGTGCCATGTGGCAGTCCTGGCACTGAACACCCCGCTGGGCGTACGGGCTGGCGAGCCACTCCGAATACTCGCTGTAGGCGTGGGTGCCGAGAACGACTCCCTCGTGGCACGGCGCGCAATACTCGCTCTTGCGGTACATAGGCGAGTACACCGAGTTGCCTCGGTCGTCGTCGTCCACGGGGCCGAAGAAGACCTGATGTCCCGAGGCCGGGCGGAGCAACCTGGTCGCGAACCGGCCGTGGTCGAGGCCAAGCTGGTCGAGCGTCACGTCCGCCACTTTGTGGCAATAGTCGCAGTGGACCCCCTCGCGCGCCACGCCGCCGATCTTTCGCAGGTCGGAGACCTTGGTGACGTCGGGCTCGAGCGACGGCACGTGACACGAAAAGCACACGCCGCCGGCCTCCGGTGCTTCGTCGAGAAGACTAAAGCCGATGTTCTCGTTGCCGTGCCAGTCCGTTCCGTCGTAGAGATTGCGGAAGTAGGGGTTCACGGCGGATCGGGCATGGCCGCTTTTCGACCATTGGCGGTGGATCTCGCCGTGGCAATTGCCACACTGTTCTGGGTGTTCTGGGTCGGGAGCCGAGGCGATCCAGGCATAGTGGGTCGAGTCGCAAGCGGCCGGGTATTCCAGGCG
>JANLFZ010000121.1:0-12483 GCA_024653385.1 Thermoguttaceae bacterium
AGATCGACGGCACCTATCCTTGCCGGGTATCGATCACCGGTGCCGCGGGGGAAGTCGCGGCGGACCGTCCCGGAGATCGTCGCCTCGCGCTTCGCCCTGGCGTGTATGAAGTACGAGTCACCGACCCAACGGGCTTGCGTACGTACCGCGAGGGCCAACTTGCGCTGAGACCTGGGGAGAAGACGACGATTCGCGTGGACCGGCGCACGTGCCTGGCGCTGGATCGCAAGCGAGCGGCGCTAGCCGAGTTGGTCGGCCACGATCACGAAGACGGAGCATTCGCCGTCGCGTTTGCTTCCGAGGGAATTCTCTTGGCAAGCGGGTCCTGCGGGGGCGAAGTGCGGCTTTGGGAACGCGAGGGCTCGGCGTGGGCGTGCCGCCGGGCCTGGCCGGCCCACCCCGAGGGGGCCGTCTTCGTCGCTCTCTCGCCCGACGGCTCTCTCCTGGCGACAGGGGGCGCCGACCGCGTCGTGAAGATTTGGGATGCGGCGACCGGCGACGAGCGGGCGGCCCTGCAACAGCACAAAGGCCGCGTCTGGTGGATCGGCTTCTCGCCCGACGGACAGACCCTCGTCTCGACCGACGACAACGGGCAGGTCGTATTCTGGGACCGGGGCGGACAGTGGAAGCCAGTGACCATCCGTGCTCACCAGGGAGCCATCTACGGCGCGGCATTCTCAGGCGACGGGAAGACGCTCGCCACCGCCGGCCGCGACTTGACGGTGAGGCTTTGGGACGCCGCAACCCGCGCCCCCAAAGCGACGTTACGCGGCCACACGCACGATGTCTCGTCAGTGGCCTTCTCTGCGGACGGCCGCACGCTCGCTTCGACCTCGCAAGACGGCACCGTGCGGCTCTGGGACAGCCAGACCGGCCAGACGCTCCGCGTGCTGGGGGGCCTCCAGGGTTGGAGTCGCTCGGTGGCCTTCGCCCCAAACGGCGCCGTGTTGGCAGCGACCGACGAAGACGCAATCGCTCTCTGGGACGTGGCCTCGGGCGCCCGCTGCGATCTCTTTCACGCGCATTGGGCCCCGCTGCGGGCGATCGCGTTCTCGCCCGACGGAACTCTGCTCGCGTCGGCCGGGCGCGACAGCGTAGTCAGGCTCTGGGCGGTTCCGGCCGCAACCCCGGCCTCCGCCAAACCCGGCCAACCGCGGTTGAAGGCCGGCTTCCTCTCGAACTACTACAGCTCCGTGGCGACGCCTTCAAAGGGGCTCTTGGCCTCACTAAACACCGGTGGGTACTTCTCGGTGTGGGATATTGAGAACTTCGTGAAACTCATCGACGTGCGGATCGCCGGTCCGTCCGGGGAAAGGGCGCCGGTCCAGGAGCGGCCCGGGTTGGGCGTGTCGGACGACTTCAGACGGATTGTCACGTCGGGCGGCGACAAGACCTTGCGAATCTGGGAAGCCGACGGCGTCCCGCCGACCCTTCGACGTCCAACCGCGGTGCTCGGCGATCAACCCAACGCGCCGGTGGCGCTGTACCCGGACGGAAAGACGGTGGCCGCCGCCCAGCAGAACGAGATTGTCCGGCTGATCGACTGCGAGAACGGCAAGACCGAGCGTGTGCTTCGGTCGGGCGGCGGCGCGATCGCAACGCTGGCTCTGTCGGCCGACGGGGGACGCTTGGCTGCCGGCACGGTGGAAGGGCGCGTCGCCCTCTGGAACCTGACATCCCAAGACCAGAAGCCGGCGGTTCTCGAACACGGCTCGGCGGCCGTTCTAGCAGTGGCCTTCTCGCCGGACGGCAAGTTCCTCGTCTCCGGCGGCGACGACCGGACGGTCAAGCTCTGGAACCTCTCGTCTGTCGCCGCGAGCAGGACGCTCTCGAAACACGATGGCAATGTGTACGCGCTGGGCTTCTCGCCCGACGGAAAGACCGTCGTGAGTGCCGGCGGCCGATGCCGGCTCCCTGACTTTCCGGAGAGGGGACAGCCCGCATGTGAAGTGAAGCTCTGGACCGTCGACGACGGACGACTCTTGGCCGAGTTCGAAGGGCACCGCCACGCCGTCGTCCAAGCGGCGTTCTTCCCCGACGGCAAGACGTTAGCCACCGTCGGACACGACGCGAAGACCTGTGTCTGGGACGTAAGCGAACTGCTTGTCCAACCCAGGTCAAACGGCAATGGCAAGACGAAGGCAAACCGTTAAAACCATGAAGCCTGCCATGATCTGCCTGCCGAATGCCTGGGGTTGTCTCTCGCTGGCCGTGCTTTGCCGGCAGTCGGGCGAGAAGCGGCGCGCGTGCGATTGGCTCTTCGCCGCGGCGGAAATGGCGGCAGGGGGGCTCATCACCGATCAAGAGTTGCTCGATGGTCTGGCGAAGGTGGCGTCGGACCTCAACGCGCGCCGACCGCCGCCCGCCGGCATAGCGCCCGCCGCGTGCGTCGACGTCTATGACCGCCTCGTGGCCGCCTATCCGAATGCCCTCGGCTTGTACTTCCGCCGCGCCGTCTGCTGCCTGCGCGTCTGCCAGTGGAGCAAGGCTTCGGCCGACTTCCGGCGACTGGTCGAGAGCCAGCCGCAGGCGGCCTGGAACTGGTATCATTGGGGGCTCGTCTCGCTGCACCAAGGCGACCTGTTCGAGTACCAGAGGGCGTGCGGCGAAGTCCGCGCGAGGTTCGCAACGTCGAACGATGCCGGCGACCGGCACGCCCTCGTCCATCTCGTGTTCCTCGGCCCATCCGGCGGCCTCGACGCTCGTCAGCTTCGCGAGGCGGAACGCGCCAATCGCGGTAGAACGACGAACGACGACTGGGTGAGATTGGCCCTCTACCGATGCGGCCGCTTCGAGGAGTCGCGGACAGTGACGGCCGAAACGAGCTTCGGGGTCGTCGGCGCGATGGCCGAGCACCGACTGGGAAACGCCTCGCGCGCCAAGACGCTCTTGGCGCAAGCCCGCCGGGCGATCGAGTCGAGGCGCGATCCGGAAACGAAGTTCTCGCCCCTCGCGGGGACTGATCCCCTGTCGATGCTGACGCCGGAGATCCTCCTCCACGAGGCGGAGGCGGTCATCGAGCACGGCGTCAGGCCAAGGGTCCCTGTGACGCGTGATCGTGGAGATTCGACGCAGCAGGCACACTCCGTGTGCCGTAGCCGGCGGCACACGGCGTGTGCCGGCTAGGTTCCCAAGATCGTCGAGGGCTATTTGGGGCGGCGGCCCGGCGGTCTCACCCGGCAACGGCGGGTGACCGGGCGGCTGCCGAGTTGGTTGTTCAAGTCTTAAGGGAGGTGAGTCATGTTGAGCATTGCAGGCGTCGTCCTCGTCGCCTCGGCCGCCCTCGGCCAGGCGGCGCCGGCGGAGAATCCGCTTGCGGAGTTCGGCGAGTTGATGGTCGGCCGCTGGATCGGCGACGTGACGCTGATCGCCGACTGGCCGGGCATCGGCAAGAAGGGTGAGAAGGTCGTCAGCCACATGAGCGTCCGTTGGATCGCCGACAGGCGGGGTCTCGAAGACGAGAGCTTCGGCGGCCAGGGCACGGGAAAGTCCATCTACTTCTGGGACCCCGCATCCAAGAGAATCCGCGTCTACGCAATCGACTCGGGCGGGACGACGGCAGACTACCAAGTCTGGAGACAGGACGGCAAGTGGGTCTTCCGGGGGGGCGGATGTCTGGCAGACGGCACGAAGTACGAGGGCCAGGGCGAGATGGTCTTCAAGGACGGCGGCAACACGCTCGTCTACGAGGGAACGTTCACGGTCAACGGCAAGAAGGCCATCGACCTACACGATGTCTACAAGCGGGCCAGCAAGTAGGCGGCAGTGGCGGCGCCGTGGGTTCCAGGAGCGTTCATCGGCCGGGCCGCGGGGCCCGGCCGCAATCCCATCCCAAATCGTGTTTCAGGAGAACTGTCATGAGACGAATCTTGCTTTTCGTCGCGGCCTGCGTGGCGTGCGCCCCGCTGCTGGCGGCTGAGCCCCAGCCGCTCCCCTCGCAGTACGAAAACCTCAAGGCCTTCGACAAGCTGATCGGGACCTGGGTCTACGACGGCCCGGTGCTTGAAGACGGGCCGCTGGCCAAGAAGGGTGAGCGGGTGAAGGTCGCGATTCACTATCGTTGGATCCTCAACAAGAGCGTCGTCGAGATCGAATTCATGGCTTGGCTGGAAGACGGCCGGGAAGTCGGCGGGAAGCGTTTGGTCGGCTGGCACCCAGCCGAGAAGCATATGGTCGGAGGAGGCTGGGACTCGCTGGGCACCCTCTGGCTGGGAGCGGAGACCGTCAGTGAAGACGGGAAGACGTTCATCGCCGAAGACAAGGGGTTCAGCCCGGACGGCAGGGAGGTCACACAGCAGTCAATTACTACCGTCGAGGGCGACACGCTGACGCTTCAGTGGAAGAACCGCAAGGGCCCCGACTTCACCGGCGACAGCCCGAAGTACGTGTTCAAGCGACAGAAGAAGTGACCGAGTTCGTCGTGTACGGAGAAAAACAACAAGAGGGCGGGACCATCCTCGGAACCGGAATCGCTAAGCTCGACTTTTGCCACTTTGTCTGGCTTGAGAATCTATCTCAACACGCCCTATGGATTGCTCAGGCGGTGCAGCCGCCGATACCAGAGCAGGGCGCAGGCAGGTTGAATCAGGCCAAGGCAATTGAACCAGTTCTTGTTGTACCGAACGAGAATCTCGCGGCATTTGGAGAGCCAGCCGAGGGTTCGCTCCACGACCCAACGGCGCGGCTTGTGCTTCTTCCTGCCATGCAGAACCGCTTTCTCTTCGCCGATGGGACCGATGCGCGGAGTGTACTGGTGCTTGGCAACCGTCGCGCGACTCGTCGGATTGTCATAGCCCTTCTCGAGGGAGAGATGCTGTGGTTCTTCGGGCGTCGGCTCGGGACGCTCCCCGACGATCGCCTCGATCGTGGCATCCAGAAGTCTGGTGTCATGGACATGCGGCCCGTCGATCAGGGCTCCCAGCGGTCCGCCATCGCCTTCCACGATCACACTCCGCTTGGTGCCGGGCTTGCCTTGATCTGTCGGATTGGGGCCCGTTTTTTCCCCCACAACGGGCCTTGGCCGGGGCCACCGGCATTCGATGGCCGCCTTGTCGAAGAGCCAAAGCTCCGAGCTGCGGCCGGAGTAGACCTCGTCGGCCTTGGCGACTCCCGCCTCGGTGAATGAGGCCACGCCGTGTCCTTCCCACCAGCCGTGAAGCGCCTCACCGTACTTTTCGAACTGCTCGCGGCCCGGCGGCGCGCCGCGCAAAGGGCCGGGACTGCCGTTGACACGCCGACTCACTGCCTCCGATGATCGACTTGTCACCTCCGCCGCTTCCAGACTTCCGTGCTTCCCGTGACACCATCGGGGTCCGGCTGCACGGCCAGGACCAGCACCTCGATGCGGTCGTCGCCGACACGCTTCATTGCGGCCCGCATGGTCCGAGGGCCTTTCGGGCCGGTCTCCGTGCCTTCCAAGCTCCAGGAGCCCTTTCCGAGGACGGTCGCGGTCATCACGTTCACCGCGCCATCTTCCTTGAAGGTCCACCACCTGGGCTTTCCGGTCTGAGGGTCGAGTCCGACAATGGAATGCCTCGGACCGTCGCCGCCTGTCTGCTCCATCTCGAGGAAACGATCCTTGATCTTCCATCGGTACGTGTGCGTCACTTTGGGGAGGTTCGGCAATTCGTACTCCCAAACGCCGCCCACGAGGAGGGCGGCGAGTTCTTGGAACGCCTTCTGCGCATCAGCGGACGGCGCTTGTTGGCGCTCGTAGGTGAACTTCCAGTCGGGCAGGGTCTTGCCGCCTTCGACGCGATCGGACCACACCAACACGATGCGATCCTTGCTCATCTCTTTGCACGAGAGCGTGGCGGAGCCGGGTGTCACGGTCCCGTCCGTACCGAACCGCTTCTGCTCCCACTGGCCCACCGGGCCTTCGCTCAAGGACTGGCCCTTCTTCAGGTTGGCGATCCTGAGGGTCGCTAGCACGAGGGCCCCGTCGGAGTGGAAGCTCGTATCGAGAAACCGTTTGGTCGCGGGGTCGTACCCCACGAGGTCCTGAACAGCAGGCCGCCCCGCCAACTCGGCGCGCAGCAAGAAACACTTCCCGTTCGGCGCCAGTTGCCAGGTCGCCGTGCCGGTATAGGTCTTCCCGCCCTCCTGGGCGGTCGCTTTCCAGGACCCGACGAAGGGCATGTGGTACACCAGGTAGTCCTCCGCGGTCGGCTCCGCGGCGGGCACCGGCGATGCGGCCAGAAAGAGGGCCATTTCGAGCAGAGCCACCAGGATCATCGGACGATTCATAACGCACCTCTCAATGAGACGAGCCACTCCCATACCGCCGCCTCGGGCCAGCCTCGAGGCAATCAGGCGGGGTGGGTAGCGAATACCGTCAGGCCGTCGCCCCGGGCGGCGCGGTGCACTCCGCGCACTTCGGAGGACGCGTTGACCGCCTCACGGGCTCTTCTGCCGCTTCCACGACGAGGAGACTTCTCCCTTGCGCGGGCCGTCGAGATACCGGTAAACGGCGGACTCGTTGTCGGGGCACGCGAGGACGATCGCGGCCCGTTCCGTGGTGCTCCCAGGGGTCTTCGCCACGTACGTCCCCACGAAACCGGTCCCCTGTCTCCGCTGGAAGAGGATCTCTTCGACTTGGCCGTTGCTCCAGCAGACCACCTGGCGCACTTGGCGTGTTTCAGGGTCCCAATGGCACACGGCCCGCACGGCCGACTTGAGGTCCTTTCCCACGAGGCGGAATTCCCCCTCGCCCAGTAGGACCGCGCCGCTAGGGTCCGATTTCCAGGTCCAGAGGTAGGTGAACTGGTCGCCTTTCGCCAATCCAAGGTTTGGAGCATCACGGGAGATCGTCCCGGTGCCAATCCACTGGCCCACGGCCAGATCGCGCCAGGCGTTCCATAGATCGTCGGCGGGCGCCCCGGTCTTCCGCCGGTACGTGACCATCGGCCAGTCGGGCAGCTTTCGGCCGTCGAGAGTGATCTGCTCGGCCCGCCAGGTGTACGAGTCGGCGTCGATCTTCTCCAGGATCGACGTTCCCTGGAGCTTTCCGTCCTTGCCGTTGACGGTCCAAGTCAGGACAGCCTTGTCGCCCACCTCGGTGAAGGCGCCGCCACCGGTTCCCAGGGCGCCGAAGGCCCAGTTGCCGACGCGGTTGGCGGCTGCGTCCCACGCGGCGACCTCGTGACTGATCGCAACGCGCCTGCCCCCGACCACCTGGTGCGTGTCCAGGAGCATGCAGCTCCTGTCGACGGCCCAACGACGAGAGACGAACGAGAGGCCGCGGTCGCCCTTCCTGACGGGCCCTAGGTCGAACGGCGCGGAGAACTCGCCGACCCAGTCGCCGATCATCCACTCCAGCGGCTTGAGGTGCTTGTAGTCCGAAGGGGGCTGGGCGCCGTCGGCCGCGGCGGTGAGGCCCACCAGTAGAACGGCCAAGAGAATGGACGTCATTCGACTCATGATCAGACTCCTTGAACAAGGGAAGGGTGAATGGAAAGAAAACGACAGCAAGGGACAGCGTCGCTTCTCGACCTGCACCGGCAGTGCGGCATCGCCATAAGGCCGCGCGCCTGCTATTCGGTTCTCCGATGGGTCACCTTCAGGTCCGGCTGAGGCGCGCCGTTCACGAGGCGATCCGAGTACTCCAACACGAACTGGCCTTGATCGAGCGCGGTGCATTTCACCGTCGCCGTAATGGTAGTAGTCGTGCCGTCCTTCAAGAGCAGTCGGACTGATTGCTTCCCGGTCACGCCTTTTCCGATGGTCCTGCCCGGCTTCAGATACTCCCCCCAGTCGACGGTACCGGTCGCGAACGTCCCGTCGTCGCCGAAAGCGGCGGCCGTGTGCTTCCGGGCTACCGGATCGTAGCCCTCGACCGACTGCACGTCGGGCAGCGACCCCTGGTAGTGGCCCAGAAAGCAGTGTCCATTCGGCGCGAGTCGATAGCTCATGGTCCCGGGGACTACTTTGCCGGCCTCTTCCGAAGTGGTCTTCCATTCCCCCACCAAGGGCTTCATGAACTGGATGTAGTCTTCCGGCGTCGGCTCGGTCGTCGGCCCGGCCGGTTGCTTCGTCGCGCCTTCCGCGCGGACGCGTTTGAAGTTCATCGAAAGGATCGTTTGCGGCTGCGCTTCCGTCGTGCCGACGATCAAGTCCCACTCGTCGGGCCCCTTGCGCTCGACCGTGGTTTTCGCCTTGATCTCCTTTCCGTCGCGGCGAGAGGTCTGCTCGCCATGGAACTTCACTCGATCGACGCTGCTGCCCGGGGGCGTCAGCTTCCAGAAGCTGGTCCGCTGGGCGCCGTCGGATTCCATGATCTGTTCGACCCACATCTGCCGGCCCGGATCGAGGCCGCCCACGGCGTTGCCGTAGACGGTTTCCGCTCCGGGCGATGAGATGGACCATTCGTACGTCTGGTATTGCTGCCCGCGGGCCCACTGCACCGACATCCGCATCGTTGCCGGCCGGCCGTTCGATGTCCCGGTTCCGAGCCACTGGCCGACAAGGTAGTCAGCCCCCTTGCGGACTTGGTCGGGAATGCCGCCGGGCTCGGCTGCGGGGAGCGGCGCGCAGGCCAGACCGGCTGCAACCAGAAGCAGGATTCGTTTCATGACACGCCTCCATCAGATTAGGGACTGGCCTTCCGCACGGGCACCGGCGAGCGCCGATTGAGACGCCGTACGGAACGTGCCAAATCGTCGCTGCGCGTCTGAGTGCTCGGCGACGCACCAGATCTACTTCGTTCGCGTCCAAACAAGCACTTCGGCTGGCAGCCGTTTGCCGTCCTGGATGTTCTCCAGGACCTTCTCCTGCAACTTGTCGGGCCCCAGTTTGGCTACTTCGCCCTTGACGAAAGAGGACTGGCCTTTGTGCTTCCCCGCGCCCTGGTAAAGGAACTCGCCCTTCTTGCCGATGCGGTTGACGCCCTGGAAGATACGTCCCTGTTCGGCAAAAACCCAGTACGTCCACCTGCCGGTTGCAGGGTCAGGGCCGCCGATCGCAACGAGCAGCACCTGGCCATCGAGTCTCCTGGTGACGTAGAGGAAAGACTTGTTCAGAAGCCATTCCCAGCGGTCCTCCAACTTCTTCCCTTGGGCGTCCGTGGCCGTCCATGTCCCGCCGACCAAGAAGTCGCCCCACTCTTTGAGGGCCTTCTCGGCGGCGGCATCGGCGGCCGGCGAAACGGCCGCTTCCCGCCGCACGAAGATGTATTCCTCGTCGGGTTGTTTCTCGCCGTTGAGGGTCTGGCTGGTCCATAGGGACTTCCACTGTCCCTTGCCGATCGTGATCGTGTCGATCGCGCGCCACGTGTCTTTCGTGCCGTCAAGCTTGGCGATGATCGTTTCGACCTTGAACGTCGCCTGGCTGCCCTTGAGCGACTCCGCATCCGCGGAGTAGTACGTCACCCAATGCTCGCCCGCGGCGTTGAAACCTGATGTCTTCCACTTCTTCGACTCGGGATCGTACCCGTCGATCGACTGAAATGCCGGGAACTGGAACCACGCGCTTCCCGTGCAAACCAGGGATCGCTTGGTCGGCGAGAGGGTGGCCGAAAAGGTGCCTTCAGCCGTCTTGTCGCCCATCTTCGCCTTCACGGTCCACTGGCCGACGATGGGCTTGAAGAAGTCGAGGTAGGCGTCGGCCGTGGGCTCGCCCGCCGCCAGCGGCGCGCTCAAGAGCAGAACCACTCCGAGGACGGCCAGCAGCAAGTACAGACGATTCATGACACTCCTCCCGATCGACAGATTCGTCCGCGCCCCGGCGCTTCGGGACTACCCGGAAGCGACCGGCCGGAACGCGAAAGTAAGGCAAGGCACTCGTCTGCGCTCGAGAGAACCGCTCACTTCGTTACTCGCTTCCATACGTCGCGGTAGCCGGGCTGTTTGACGCCGTTGAGCAGGACATCGGTCCCCACATGGATGTGCGTGTTGCCGGCGTCTTCGACGATGAGCGTGTCGGTCAGGGTGCGCGTCGTGCCGTCGGGAAAGACGGTCGTACCGCGAGAGACCCACTTGCCCCCCTCTTTGACCGTGGATCCGTGGTCTAGCGCTCCGCGGGAGTCGAATCCGCGATTGATGATGCGCTTCGACGCCGGGTCCCAGGCCGTGAAGCCCTTGCCGGACGCTGCGCCGAATTGCCAGTTCCAGTCGAGGCCCTTCTTGTCGAGGGCCCACTCGATCGAGGCGCGGCCCTTGACCTTCTCGCCATTCTTGCCCACTCCGGGGACGTCGCCGGCGAGGATGATCTCGCCTTCCCACTGCCCGACCATGATCTCGCCGTACTGCCGGAAGTCTTCGGAGGTCAATGCGCCACCATCTTGGGCCGGCTTGAGCGGCTTGAACTCGTACTCGGGCGAGTCGGGCAATTCCTTCCCGCCGCGCATCTGCCGCGTCAACTTCCAAACCATTGTTCCCCGATCCGTAACTCGAACCAGGATTGTGGCGGATGTCTCGGTGCCGTCCGCCTCCACGCCTTGGCTTCTGATCGTCGCGGTCTTCCCGTCGACGGTCCACACTCCGTGCGAGTAGAATCCGGCGGAGGTGAAGCCACCGGAGACGATCTTGCCCTCCTTGGGGTCCCAACCGATCAGTTCGACGCCGTCCAGAGGAGGCTTCCCTGCGATTCGGACGGACGCGTTGACTATCAATGCGTTCTTGTTGAGCAGCCACTTGTGGGTGCGGGGCGCCCAGACCTTGGTCCCCTTCTCACCAATACCCGGGGCGTCGTTCAGCAGCGGCCCGTCGTAGACCCAGGGCCCCAGGAACGGCTCCAGTACCTTGAGTTGCTCGTAGTTCGACGCCGGCTCCGCCGCGTCCGCGGCCAGGACGCCGAAGCCGACGCCGGCGACGAATGCCAGAATAGACGATAGACGGTTCATGACGCACCTTCGCAGAGAGAGTAAGTCTCCTCCCCGCGCTTGGGCCCTTCCCGAGCGACGATCGGGGATGAGAAAGATCTACGATCACAGCTTTGGAGGCCGCCATCCGCCGAATTCCTGTTCCAGGTGGTCCAGGACCGCCAGCACGATGTCGTCGCGCCACGGAGCGCCCACGACCTGCACGCCGATCGGCAGCCCCTCGGGTGACGTGCCGCAGCGGACGACCCCCTTGGGCAACGAGCCCACGAGGCTGAACAACTCGGTGAACACGACCGCACCCTGGAATACGTGGTCCCAGACGGTGCCGTGCTTCATCGCGGGATGCGTGCACACGGGACACAGCACCGCGTCGAAATCCTGCATGAAGGCCAACAGGTCGCGCTGCGCGCGCGGCCATTGGGTCTTCAGGCGGTTCACCTGGTCGGGCGGGATTGTTTTCAAGAGCGATGGGAACCGGTCCACCAGTTCGCGGATCAATGGGTCCTTCTCGCCCCCGTACTCCTTCTGAAGCTTCGGGAAGCTCGTCATGACATTGTCGGCCGCCAACGCAACGATCAAGTCATGGGCCTTCTCCGTGCCATGGATGAGTGGACGGCGATTCACCACCTTGCCGCCGCCCTTGGCCAAAGCCTCAGCCGCCAGAGCCACCGTCGTCTGGATGGCGTCGACCGGCGTCGCGCCCGGGGTGTCGGTGAAATAGGCGATCCGAAGTCCCTTCAGGGTCGCTCCCTTTGTGTCCAGCGAGGAAAGCGGAAACGTGAACGGGTCGCGGAAGTCCCACCCGGCGATGATCGAAAGAGCCAGTCCCAGGTCTTCCACGCGGCGTGCCATCGGGCCGTTGGCCCAGAAGAAGGGACCGATGTTCTGGCACAGCGGCACGTTGCCCGCAACCGACACGCGGCCCCACGCAGGGCAGAGGCCGGCAATACCGCAGAAGTGGCTCGGCACTCGAATGCTGCCGCTGGCATCGTTGCCGATCCCCAAGGGCGACCCGCCGGCCGCGATAAGCGAACCCTCGCCGCCGCTGCTGCCTCCCGGAATCCGGCTGAGGTCGTACGGGTTGCTGGTCTGGCCATGGACCAGGTTGCTCGTATCGAACGCGCAGCCCAGAAAGGGCAAGTTCGTCTTGGCCAGGAGGATCGCGCCGGCCTCCTTCATCTTCCTGACGACGGTAGCGTCCTCGTTGGGGACGTTGTTCCTCAGTGCCGGGGCTCCCGCGATCGTGGGTAGGCCCCTGGTTTCGAGATTGTCCTTGAACGACACCGGCACCCCGAAGAGCGGCTGCCGGTGCCAGTCGACCTTGCCTGCCGCGATGGCCTTGTCGGCCTCCCGCGCGCCCGCAATCGCCTGCTCTTCGGCGAGGTACACCACCGCGTTGATCTTCGGGTTGACCTCCCTGATCCTCGCGATGTGGGCCTTGACGACCTCTTCCGACGACACCTGCTTCGTGCGGATCCTCTCGGCCAGTTTCGTGGCCGATTGGTAGAACAGCTCGCCCAGTCGCCCCGGCTTCGGGCGGGCTGCGGACTCGGATGCCCCCGCAAAGGCTGCGGAAAGCGCCGTCACTCCGCCGCCGCCGGCCACAGCCAGGAACTGTCGTCGCGACGTGCGTTCGGGCCCGTCCGGTCCCGGTGGTTGGAACGAAG
>JANLFZ010000121.1:12506-12906 GCA_024653385.1 Thermoguttaceae bacterium
CCCAGGCGTTGGGCGGGTAGACCAACGCCTGGGCAATCTCGCCGAACGCTCGGACCTCGATCATCGGCGTGGCGGAATCGTTCGCCTCGTGCGTCGAGAACTTCACGATCACCGTCTTGTGCTCGGGGTGGACGTAGCAGTACTGACCGTAGGCCCCGATGGCGTAGTAACCCCGCGGGTCTTCGCCCGAGATCCAGAACTGGCTCCGGTACGCCGTGCCGGGGAGCAGAACGTCGGGAGGCGGGAAGGAATCCTTGGTGATCTTCTTGGGGTCGGCCGTCGCGCGGAAGTCCTCGATGAACGACCGCGGCACGATTTGCCGGCCTTGGAACTCGCCGCCTTGGAGATGCACCTGTCCCCAGCGTGCCAAATCGCGGAGCGTGACCGAGAACCCGCCATT
>JANLFZ010000121.1:12916-13941 GCA_024653385.1 Thermoguttaceae bacterium
GAAGCGCGAAGCCCTGGACATCGCAGACGGTGTACCCGTCGTGCTCGGCGCCGAGCTTGGACCAGATGTACTTGCTCACCAACTCGGAGAACCGCGTTCCGGTCACCCTTTCGCACGCCCATGCGAGCACGGCCGTGTCGCTGCACTTGTAGTAGAAGATCGAGCCGTGCGGGCGGCAGCGCTGAAGCGTCGGCAAGAAGGCGTATTGCCCCTCGTTGGGATTCTCGCCCGGCAGCCTGCGGAACATGCCCCCGGCCCGAAAGTGGCGGCCGCCCTCGGTCGGCGCGGCGTGGAGGGGCTGCTTGCCGTAGTCGTATTTCACGCCCGACTGCATGTCCATTAGTTGGCGGACGGTGGCCCCTCGGTAGCCGCTGCCCGCCAGCTCCGGGATGTAGTCGCTGACGTCGGCGTCCTCCTGGATCCTTCCCTCGGCAAGTACGTTGGCCAGCACGCCGATCGAGATCGACTTGCTGACCGATGCGAGGGAGTGTGGCGTCTCTGGCGTCATCCCCGAGAAGTATTGCTCGGTGACGATCGCTCCGTTGTGGAGCACGAGGAAGGCGTCGGTGAAGCTAAGCTTCAGCAATTCGGCCAGCGTCGTCTTCTTGCCGCCGGGGCCGGTGACGGGCAAGCGGTCGATGTCCCTCGGCTTGCGGGGAAGGACGGCCACCGGGCCATGACCCCGGCCGATGGCCTGCGTCGCGCAGAGTTCCCGTATGTGCTGGTGCGCCCACACCCGGTGCGGGCGCGACGACGAGTACGTGTCGGGCGTGACCGTCTTCTCCGGCAACGGCGGACAGCCCTTCATTACGTCGCTTTCGAACGGATGGATCACTACCCCGTCGTTCGACTGCACGGAAGGACCGGCCGCGCGGCTTGGAGCGCCGCGCGACTCTCCGGGATATGCGGCAGGGGCGAACCATGCGGTCGCGCTCGTGGCCAACGTTGCACCGAGCCATCGGGTAAGGAGACTGCGTCGGTCCATGAGGGAGACTCCAGAGGTTGCGGGAAATAGGAAATGATGT
>JANLFZ010000122.1 GCA_024653385.1 Thermoguttaceae bacterium
GATCATGAACACGGCGAAGATCCCCGTGAGCGAGTACGAGCCGCTCCAGAAGCAATTCAACCCGGTGAAGTTCGACGCGCGCCAATGGGCCAAGATCGCCAAGGGCGCGGGCATGAAGTACATCGTGATCACCTCGAAGCACCACGACGGCTTCTGCCTGTTCGACTCGAAGCTGACCGACTACGACGTGATGGGCACGCCCTTCCGTCGCGACATCATGAAAGAGCTGGCCGACGCGTGCCGCCAGGAGGGCCTGCGGATCTGCTGGTACCACTCGATCATGGACTGGCACCATCCCGATTACCTCCCGCGGCGCCCGTGGGATCCGCGCCCGGGACTGAACCCCGATTTCAGCCGCTACATCGAGCACCTTAAGGGCCAGCTCCGCGAGCTGACCACGAACTACGGCAAGATCGGCGTCTTGTGGTTCGACGGCGAGTGGGAGGACACGTGGACCCACGAGCACGGCAAGATGCTCTACCAGTACGTGCGCGGCCTCGACCCCGACATCATCATCAACAACCGGGTCGACAAGGGGCGCCAGGGCATGGCGGGCCTGACGGCCAAGGGCGACTTTGCCGGCGACTTCGGCACGCCCGAGCAAGAGATCCCGGCCACCGGCCTGCCCGGCGTCGATTGGGAAAGCTGCATGACGATGAACGACACCTGGGGCTTCAAGACCGACGACCACAACTGGAAATCGGCCGAGACCCTGGTGCGCAACCTCATCGACATCGCCAGCAAGGGCGGCAACTACCTGTTGAACGTCGGACCGACCGCCGAGGGCCTGATCCCCGAGCCGAGCGTCGAGCGCCTCGCGCGCATGGGCCAGTGGATGCACGTCAACGGCGAGTCGATCTACGGCACCTCGGCCAGTCCTTTCAAGCGTCTCGCCTGGGGCCGCGCTACCCAGAAGCCCGGCAAGATCTACCTCCACGTGTTCGACTGGCCCAAGGGCCCGCTCGTGGTGCCGGGCCTGAAGAACCAGGTCACCAAGGCGTACCTGCTGGCCGACAAAGACCGGGCCTTGGAGTTCAGCGCCGGCGATGATGGGGTGTTGATCAAGCTTCCCGAGCGGGCCCCCGACAAGATCGCCTCGGTGGTCGTGCTGGAGATCGCCGGCAAGCCCGAGGTGGCCAACTCCGGCCTTGCCCAGGCGGCCGACGGCAGCATCACGCTGCCGGCCGCGGAGGCCGTCGTCCACGGCCAGACCGCCCGGTACGAATCGGGCCACGGCAAGGACAACATCGGCTTCTGGACGAACCCCAAGGACCAGGTGTCGTGGGAATTCGCCGTCAAGAAGCCCGGCGAGTTCCAGGTCTTCGTCACGTACGCCTGCGAGAAAGGCGCGGGCGGCAGCACGTTCGCGGTCGCGGTGGGCGACCAGAAGGTCTCGGGCAAGGTCGAGGAGACGGGCTCGTGGACGCAGTTCACCGAGAAGCGGCTGGGCGAGTTGCGCCTGCCCGGCGCGGGCCGCTTTACCCTGACGGTCGCGCCCGAGACCATGCCCCGCGGCGCGGTCATGAACCTCAAGGCGGTGACGCTCAGGCCCCGGTAAGGTTGCGGAGACCCTCCCCGCCACGAACGGCCGGCCACAACGCGGCGGTGGACAACAGCGGGGGCGTAAGCCCTCTGCTTCGAACGGGACGGACTGCGGGTTTGGCATGCGCGAAGGCTATTGGAGGTTGGCCACGGCGGAAATAGAATGGAGGCAACCGTGAGGCACAGCCGTTCTCGTGAGATCCTCGCATGGCCGCCACGTCGTCACCGACGCTTTTACCCCTCGATTGGTCGCTCGGCGACCTGTTGAAGCACCTCGGCGTTCCGGCGGACCGTGTCGCCGCGAATCCGCCGCCGGGCACGGCGACGGAAAACGATGTGCTGGAGGTCTATTCGCGCACCGGCCGGCTTTGCGAGCTGGTGGAGGGCGTTCTGGTGGAAAAGCCCATGGGTTGGTACGAATCGACGCTGGCTGCGGCCCTGATTTACTTCCTGCACGCGTACCTCGAGAAACACCCGTTGGGCATGGTCGCTGGCGAGGCGGGGACGCTCAAGATCCTCCCCGGACAAGTCCGGATTCCGGACGTCTCGTTCGTGCGCTGGGAGCGTTTTCCCGGGCGCCGCGCGCCGCGAGGCCACTTGATCCCGGCCGTGGCCCCCGATCTGGCCGTGGAAATCCTCTCCGAAGGGAACACCGAGCAAGAGATGGATCGCAAACTCCGCGAGTACTTCGAGGGCGGATCGCGCTTGGTCTGGTACATCGACCCCCAGACCCGATCGGCGCGGGTGTACACCTCACCGACGCAATTCACCGCCGTCGCCGAAGATGGAATGCTCGATGGCGGCGACGTGCTGCCGGGGTTCCAACTCCGGCTCGGCGACCTGTTCGCCCGGGCGGAACAAGGCGCCGACGCATGACACCGGGCCGCCGGGCCTCGGCTCCGCGTTCATGACCCCACCAGCGCCGGTTGCGCGGCAAACCCGAGCCGCGCTTCGCACCACGCGCCAAGGCGGAATAGATCGGCCTCGCCGTCGTGGCGGGCCACCAGTTGCAGGGCCACGGGCAGTCCGTCGTGAGCCAGGGCTCACGGCAAGGAGATCGCCGGCACCCCCGCGTAGCTCCACGGCGATTGAAAACCCGAATCGCCCGTGGTCTCCAGCCCGGGCGCGGTCGTGTTCGTGGCCGGCATGACCAACGCGTCGAACGGTCCGAAGCGCTCGCCGATCGTGCGCCGCACCATGCGCTGGTGGGCCAGGGCCTCGGCATAATCCACGCCGGGCACGCGCAGGCCTTCGTCCAGGAGCGAGGCGATGTTCGGGCCATACGCCTCGCGCCGGGCGGGAAACGTGGGTCGGTGATAGGCGGCCGCCTCGACCGCCATGATCCGCCGATGCATGCGCCGGATCTCGGCGAAGTCGAACTCCAATCGGGCCGGCTCGATGCTCGCCCCCGCCGCACGCAGCCGCTCGAGCGCGGCCAGCACCACCAAGCGCACCGACTCGTCCGCCTCGCCAAGAAACTCGTCCACCAGACCGAGTCTCGGCCGAACGGCCTGGTCAGGTTCTCCGACGGGATCCCAAGGGGGGATTCGACATGCCGTCCCCGGTTCGTTTTCGGGCCAAAGGACCGGCCCCAGCAGGGTCGCCAAGTCGTCGACGGTTGGGGCGATCATCCCTGCGTGGTCCAGGTGATACGACACCGGTACCACGCCCTCCAAGCCGATCCGTCCGAACGTCGGCTTGCACGCGGCGACCCCGCAATAACTGGCCGGTCGGACCAGCGATCCGCCGGTCTGCGTGCCGGTGGCACCGAGGCACATGCCCAACGCGACCGCCACCGCCGAGCCGCTGCTAGACCCCCCGGGCGTGTGGCTCATATCGAGGGTCCACGGGTTTTTCGTGGGAGGTGGGTCGAAGCAAGCGAACTCGACGGTCACGGTCTTGCCAAGCACAATCGCCCCAGCGCGGCGCAGCGCGGCCACCATCGGCGCGTCGGTCTCGGCCACATGGTCTTCGCGAAGTCGCGACCCAGCCTTCGTCGGCAACCCTCGGACGTCGAACACGTCCTTGACGCCGATGGGAATCCCTGCCAACGGGCCCACGGCGTTTCCTTGGCGAATGTCTTGCCGGATGCGCTCGGCGGCCTGCCGGGCCCCGGTTTCGTCGACGAGCACCCAGGCCCGAACGGTCCCCTCATATCGGTGGATCCGTTCGAGGCACGCTTCGACCAGCGTCACCGGATCCAGTTGCTGTTGTTGGACTTGCTGAACGATACGGCGGATGCGCGGGTTGCGGAACATAGCGGTTGCGCGGATTGGAGGGGCCACTCGAATCGGAGTCCACGGGAAAAACCTCGGGCGAATTCTGGGAACTTCTTGGGAACTTTTCCAGAAGCTCCGCTTCTAAGGTCAATGGGATCGTGCGTCCTCGCGCCGATACCGATCCATTCTCGCACGTTGCGCACGGCTGTAAAACGGAACGAGCAAGACCGACGGGCGGAGCGTCGGGCAGGAACTTCGAGCATCGGGATGCTTGGGTGGAAAGGAAAATGGATGGATTTGGAACACTGGAACGATCGTTCAAAATGCGCGGAATGGGATGGATAGGGATTGATTTTTCGGGGGTCTCGGATTTTAATCGAAACTATTTGCGGCATCTGCAATTAGTTTGAAGATTCCGGGGTTTTGCCCCAAGACAGCAGCCTTTCCGACAGAGAAGGCTTGGCCTCTCGGCCCGGCGAAGTTTGCAAGGGAGATTGATCGATGGGGGTCTGGAACTCGTTGCGTCGACTTGCGGGAAAGAAGGGCAATGATCGCCGTCCCGGTTCGGTGCGCCGCCCGCGAGACACACAGGCTCGCAAGTCCCGGGGCCTCCGAATGGAGCAATTCGAAGACCGGGTGCTGTTGAGCATCGATCCGGCGATCGATCCCGACAGCGTGTTCCAGCATCGGCTGGAGCAATTGGTCGAGCAGGCGACCGACCTGACCCGCTATCGTGTCGAGGACCTCAACGCGACCCACGAGTGGATCGTCGGCCTCGGGGAGGGCGTATCGGCCATGCAGGCGGCCGCGGCCGTCGGCGCGGACTCGCTGCGGCCGGCGGCGCTGTTGTCCAATGCGTATGTCTGGCAGTTCCCCAGCAACGTGACGTGGCAGACGGTCTCGTCGCTGTTGCAGCAGGCCGTCGGTGTCGAGTACGCCTATCCCTTGGTTCAGCAGGACGCGGTCCCGCTGGCCATCCCGAACGATCCGTACTTCGTCGACCAGTGGCACCTTCAGAACACGGGTCAGCCGGGCCGGGCCGGCGTCGACATCAACGTGACCAGCGCGTGGGACACCTACCGCGGCCGGAACGTCCAGATCGGCATCGTCGACGACGCGCTTCAGTACACGCATCCCGATCTGACGGCCCAGTACCTCGCCGCGTTGAGCTACGACTTCAACTACGGCGACCCCGACCCGGCGCCCGAGGCCGGCAACACGGTCGACCACCACGGCACGTCGGTGGCCGGCGTGGCGGCGGCGGCGGGCTTCAACGCCGTGGGCGTTTCCGGCGTGGCTCCGGCGGCCGAGCTGGCCGGATTGCGCCTCATTTCGCAGCAGGCCACCGCGAATTTCACCGATGACCTCATCGCCCAGGCCCTCACCTACCAGAACCAGGCCATCGACATCTACAACAACAGTTGGCGCGTGGCGTTCTTGGCCCCGTGGAGCATGTTCCCGCAAACGATGGCGGCCCTCCAAGCGGGCGTGACGCAGGGCCGCGGCGGGCTGGGGACCATCTTCGTCTTCGCCGCCGGCAACGAGCAGCAGATGGGCGGGAACGTCAACCTGCTCGGGTTCAACAGCTCGCGCTATGTCATTCCGGTCGCGGCCGTGGGCGACGACGGCGTGCAGGCCCCCTACTCGAACCCCGGCGCCGCGGTCTTGATCTCGGCGCCCTCCAACGGAGGATTGGCCGGCATCGTGACCACCGACCGCACCGGCGACGACGGCTACAACGCGGCCGGCACGGCCGACGGCGACGCGTACCCCGACGTCGACTACACCGGCGAATTCGGCGGCACCTCGTCGGCGGCGCCCGTGATCGCCGGCGTCGTCGCCTTGATGCTCGAAGCCAATCCGAACCTCACCTGGCGCGACGTCCAGCACATCCTCGTCGAGACCGCGCGGCAGAACGACCCGGCCGACAGCGACTGGACCACCAACGGCGCCGGCTACCACATCAACCACAAGTACGGCTTCGGGCTGGTCGATGCCACGGCCGCCGTCAATTTGGCGCGCAACTGGAACACCGTGGCCGCCGAGGAGGTCCTCGCCTCGCCGACCATCCAGGTCAATCAGGCCATTCCCGACAACAACGCCACGGGCATCAGCTCGACGACCACGCTGGGCACCAAGGTCGGCAGCATCGAAAAGGTCGAGGTCCACGTGAGCATCAGCCACGCCGACTTCACCGATTTGGAGATCGTGCTGACCTCGCCCTCGGGAACCCAATCGGTCCTGGCGACGCAGGGGAACATCCTCACGAACCTCCTAAGCGCCGGCGACTACTCCGACTGGACCTTCACCTCGGTGCGCCACTGGGGCGAGTCGTCGGCGGGCGACTGGACGCTCACGGTGCGCGACCGCGCGAGCGGGGTCACCGGCACGCTGAACAGTTGGCAGATCACCGTCTACGGCACCCAGGGCGCGGCTGCCGCGCCCAAGCTCGTTTCGGTCATTCCGAATGCCGGGTCGATTCTCGAGCCCGGCGCCGTCCTCCAGATCGGACCGCGCGAGTTGGTGTTGCGCTTCAACGAGGGCCAGCAGATCGATCCGGCGACGCTTGCCGGCATCCGTTTCCTGCGTTCGGGCGGCGACGACCAGTTCGAGGCGAATCTCAAGCTCGTCAACGGCGTGGCCGAGGTGGTCAACGGCCAGACCCAATGGGTGCCCAATCCCGCCAACACGGTGCGCGACGTCGTGGTGCCGATCGGCTATATCGGCATCGGCGACCGGCCGAACGAGGTCGTCGTGCGCTTTGCCGAGAACCTCCCCGACGACAAGTACCGCATCGTGATCGTGGGCGACACCAAGGTATCGGGCATTGCCGACAGCGCCGCGCCTTTGAAGAACCGGATGGGCATTCCCTTCCAGCTCGACCCCGATCTCAATAGCGGCGTCGATTTCACCCAGGATTTCGACCTCGACGTGGCTCCCCAGGTCACGGCGGTCGTACCCCAGCCGATCACGCGCAACCCCGACGGCACGTTGGCTCAGGCCGGCAACGTGGTCGAGGTCTATTTCAGCGAGGACGTGCTCGACGAGGCCGCGGCCGAGAACGTCAACTTCTACCAGCTCTTCGTCACCCGCGATTCGGCCACCCCGGCCGACGACCTCATCGTGTTGCCGGCGAGCGTCGACTACGACCTGGCGCGGCACAAGGCGGTGCTGACCTTCGCGCAGAACCTGGCCAACTACGGCACCGGCGCGTTCCGCCTGCGGATCGGCAACGCGTACCAGCCGGTCGCGACGGAGTTCCGCGTGGCAAGCGATGCGGGCGATAGCTTCTACACGGCCCTGGATGTGCGCACGCTGGGCGGGTCGGTGGCCCCGGTCTTCGGCAGCGGCACGGGGCCCCAGAGCCTCATCATCGGGGCAGCGATCGATCCGTTCGCGCTGGACTTCACGCTGGAATGGCCCGGCGCGATCGACGAGCCCGGCCACCGCGACCTGCCCAACTATCCCTCGCTGGCCATCGAGGACCATTTCGGCGGCGAGTCGGCGCCGGACGGGGGGGCGGGCGTGCCGACCATTCCGTACTACTTCCCGACGGGCGATTGGAACCTCATCACCGAGGCCCAGAAACAACGCGCCCGCGAGATCTTCGCCCTGTACAGCCAGTACCTGGGCATCCAGTTCTACGAGAATCCGGCCGGCGGGATCGCCGTGGCCACGGGCGATCTGGCGATCTTCGGGCTTCAGTCGGCCCCAGGCGGAGTGGGCGGCGTGGCCGGCATGGGCCTGGCCCTGATGGACTACGCCGAGGACTGGGGCGCCAGCGAATTCGGCGGCGGCTGGTTCAACGTCGCCATGCACGAGATCGGCCACCTCTTGGGCTACGGCCACTCGTACGATCTGGCGCCGCTGACGATCATGGGCAGCGGCGAGGACCCCGCCAACCCCGTCACCTCGTCCGAACCCACCTATCCCGGCGACAACGACATCCTCCACGGCCAGCATATGTACCGGCCCGACGTCATCGACGTCGACATGTACCGGGTCGAGTTGAACGATCGCGGGTTGTTCCGCATCGAGATCAACGCCGAACGGATGAACGACTCGTCGCTGTTGGATTCCGTCGTCACGTTGTACCAAGAGTACCAGGAGAACGGCATCAAGAAGTACCGCGTCGTCGCGCGGAACGACGACTACTACAGCGAAGACGCGGCGATCGAAATCTACCTCTCGGCGGGCACCTACTTCATCGGCGTCAGCGCGGCCGGCAACACCGAGTACGACCCCCAGAACGACGGCACCGGCGTCGGCGGCACGACCCAGGGCGACTACCAGTTGCGGCTGAGCTTCACGCCCAAGGGGGTCGATCCCAACAATCCGCAGACGTTCCGCGATAGTCTGACCAATCCGTCCCATCTGATCGACAAGACCGGCACGATTTTCGACGGCAACTACGACGGCGTGCCGGGGGGCGTGTACGACTACTGGTTCCAGGTGGCGGCGTCGACGGCCAGCCCGGCCACGAACCACACGCTGGTCGTCGACAAGGCGGCCAATCCCAGCGGCGCCGATGGCACCTTGGCTCATCCCTATACCCGCATCGACCAGGCCCTGGCCGCGGCGCAGCCGGGCGACGTGGTGCGGATCGTCGGAAACAACTTCGCCAACGACACGCCGGGGCGCGGCATCCAGGCCGTTGCGGCGGCGCAGCTCCAGGACGGCCAGACCTTCCGCGTCTCCGACGGCGTGAAGAACCTGGTGTTCGAGTTCGACCGCGCCGGCACGCCGGCCCCCGGCGCGGGGCGAATCGCCATTGCGTACACGGGCAGCGAAACCGCGGCCCAGATGGCGATCAAGATCCGCGACGCGATCAACACGGCCGCGACGGCCCAGAATGTGCTCCTGTCGGCCGCCCTGCACGCGGACGACCCCACCGTGGTCGTGGTCGACGGCCGCACGGTGACGATTGTGCTGGGCACCAGCGCGCTGGGCAACACGCTTCAGGACAACCAGCCGTACCAGATCGGCACCGACTCGCTGGGCAACGCCCTGCCCGACGGGGCTCGGCTCCAGGTGCCGCGCGGCGTGACCGTGGTCTTCGACGCCGGGGCCGTGGTGAAGCTCCGCGGCGCCAACGTCGACGTCGGCAGCTCGGCGGAAAACGTCGATCGCAGCCGCGGCGCGGTGCAGGTGTTGGGCATTCCGGGCCGGCCCGTGTACTTCACCTCGTACTTCGACGAGACGCTCGGGGCCGACCGCGAGCCTGCCTTGACGACCACGCCGCGCGAGGGCGATTGGGGCGGATTGGTCTTCCGCAACAAGCTCGACTACGACTTCATCGAAGCCTACGATCCGGCCTCCGGCAAGCCCGCCCGCAGCGTCCTGGAAACCCAGGGCATCTTCCTCAACTACGTCAATCACGCCGACATCCGCTACGGCGGCGGCGAGGTCGTGGTCGACGGCGTGCGCAGCGTCTACGCGCCGATCCACATGCTCGAGGCCCGGCCCACGGTGACCTTCAACACGATCACCAACAGCGCCGACGCGGCGATGTCGGGCGATCCGAACAGCTTTGCCGACACGAAGTTCGAGAATTGGGACCCCTACGCCCCCTTCACCGCCGACTACGATCGCGTCGGCCCGCAGATCTACGGCAACCTGCTGGTCGCCACCTACGCGACGGGCAAGTCGGTGGCCCCGCAGGCTTACGTCAATTCGGTCAACGGCGTGTTCGTGGGCATTCCCACCCAGCCCGGTGTGCCCGTCCAGAAGCTCGAAGTGCCCGCGCGGTTCGACGACCTCGACATCGTCCACGTGATTGCCGAGAACCTGTACCTCAAGGGCACGCCGAGCGGGCCGATCGGCACGCCGACCACCACCAGCGTGGCGCGCCTGGACGACTACCGCATCCAGACCCCCGATGGCGACGGCGTGCGCGACGCCGAGACCTTCGCCATCTTCGACGGCAGCACGCGCGTGGTCTTCGAGTTCAACCTCACGAGCGACTACACGGCGCGCGGCGCGGGCAGCTTCGTGCCCGGCCGCGTCGAGATCCGGTACGACCGCTCGAACGATCCGCAGCCGGGCAATCCGGCCTCGACGGTCACCCAGATGGCCGACAAGATCGTGGCCGCGATCAATTGGGCCCGGGACAACCGCGGCCTGGACGTGACGGCCGTCCATGTCGGCGGCGGGGTGATCGAGCTGCGCACCGCGGCGCCGGTCTGGTCGCTCGAAGGGTTCGGCACGCTCGACGCCCGGATCGATGCCCGATTGCAGGTCGATCCCGGCATGATCGTGAAGCTCACCGGGTCGAGGATCGAGGCCGAGATGGGCGCCCAGCTCATCGCCGAGGGCCGGCCGGGCTCGGTCGAGGGGGCGCCGGGCTACAAGGTGGTCTTCACCTCGCTGGCCGATACGCGCTACGGGGCCGGCGGCACGTTCAACACGACCGAGGACACCAGCGGCCAGCCGCCCGCGGCGGGCGATTGGGGCGGGCTGGTCTTCGCGCCTACGGCCGAAGGGAGCATCGACCAGGCGATCGTGGCCTACGGCGGCGGCATGTCGCCGATCGAGGGTGCGTTCGCCCGGTTCTCGCCCGTCGAAATCCGCCAGGCCCACGTGCGCGTCGCCAACTCGCGCTTCGAGTTCAACGCGGCGGGGTCGGCCGGCGACCGCAACGGGCGCGGCGCCTTGCAGCCGGCCACCATCTTCGTGCGCGGGGCCCAGCCGATCATCGTGGCCAACGACTTCCTGGGCAACCAGGGCGCCGTGGTCAGCATCGACGCCAATGCCCTGAAGGCCATCTCCGTGACCGACTGGGGGCGCAGCACCGGGCCCTTGTCGGCCTTCGACCAGTACGACGACAACTTCGGCCCGATGGTCCGGGCGAACCGCTTCGGCCTGGTCGATAATCTCAGCCTTTCCAACGGCACCAACGGCATGGAGGTGCGGCCGGCGACCCTCACCACCGAGTCGATCTGGGACGATACCGACATCGTCCACGTGCTCCGCGGCGAGATCATCGTGACCAACTTCCACCACATCGGCGGCTTGCGCCTGCAAAGCAGCGCGGCGGGAAGCCTGGTGGTGAAGCTCTCGGGCGCCGACGCCGGATTCACCGCCCAAGGTCGCCCGCTGGAGTACGACGACCGCATCGGCGGGATCGTGCAGATCGTGGGCCAGCCGGGTCGGCCCGTGGTGCTGACCGCCCTGGCCGACGACAGCCTCGGCGCCGGGTTCGACATCTACGGCCGGCCGATGTTCGACACCAACGGCAACGGCGCCAGCCAGGGCACGCCGGGCGCCTGGCGCAGCATCCGCTTCGACCGCTATTCGCACGACCGCAACGTGGCCGTGGTGAACGAAGTCGAGCCCGGCGTTTCCGGCCAGTCGGACCGCAATGCCACGCCCGCCACGTCGGAGCGCCTCGGCCAGCTCGCCCCCTTCGAAAAGGCCGGGGACGACGTGCAGCGCCTGGGGTTCGACGTGTACGGGCAGATCCGGTTCGACGATCCCGGCGACGTCGACGTGTACCAGTTCGACGCGCAAGCCGGCACCGAGATCTGGATCGACATCGACCGCACTACGTTCGCCCTGAACACGATCGTCGAGCTGATCGACGCCGACGGCAACGTGCTGGCCTGGTCCGACAACTCGCACGAGCCGAACTCGCACGCCACCAAGAGCGATCCCGACGGCGCGGGGCTGGCCCTAGGCATGGACCGCGACCTCTTCGTGCGGCATGACTACTACACCACCAACCCGCGCGACGCGGGCATGCGATTGGTGCTCCCCGGCCCGGCGGGCCAACTGCGCACCTACTACGTGCGCGTGCGCAGCGAGTTGGCGATCGGCAACATCCTCGCCGGGACGTCCTTTGCCGAGGGGCAGCAATTCACGCTTCGCGACGGCGCGGGGCGCGAGGTGGTCTTCGAGTTCGATTCCGATGGCTCGTACGCGGGCCACGTGCCCGTGGCCTACCTCGGCCTCTCGGCCGCCCAGGTGCAGACGGCGATCCTCTCGGCCATCGCCACGGCGCGGGCCACGCGAGGGCTGGCCATCTCGGGCCGGGCTTCCGGCGCCGACGTGGTGCTGGACGGCGTCCGCGCCGAGTTCATGCCGGGCAATACGGCGCTGGTGCGGCTGGCCAACACGTCGGGCAAGTACCAGATGCAGATCCGCCTGCGCGAAATGCAGGAAGTCGCCGGCTCGACCGTGCAGTACGCCGATATCCGCTATGCCACCAACGGCATCGAGGTGCTCGGCTTCCCGCAGCACTCGCCGCTGCTGGGCGAAACCTCCGAGAGCACCGCGGCCAACGACAGCTTCGGCAATGCCCAGAACCTGGGCAACCTGCTGACCAGCGACCGCAACACCATCTCGCTGGCGGGCTACCTGAGCGGGCGCACCGACGTCGACTGGTACCGGTTCGAAATCGACTACGAGGCCATCCAGTCGATCGGCGGCATCAACGACGCGGGCAGCATCTTCTCGACGATCCTGGACATCGACTATGCCGACGGCATGGCCCGGCCCGACCTGTCGATGTGGGTCTTCGACAGCCAGGGTCGCCTGATCCTGACCAGCGGCAGCTCGAACATCGCCGACGACCGGCAACTGCCCACGGCCGGCACCGAGCTGAACGACTTGAACCGCGGCTCGCTGGGCGCGCGCGATCCGTACATCGGGCCGGCCTACCTGCCCGAGGGCAATCAGGTCTACTACGTCGCCGTGACCTCGGTGCGCGCGACGCCGCAGGCCCTCTCGTCGGTGATCGGCGGCCCGTGGAGCGCCGACCGCGAGGCCAACCCCCTGGTCCGCGTCGAGCCGATCAACTCGATCGCCCGGGTGGTCGAGGACCACATCGACACGGGCCCCAACTCGTTCATCACCACGAACAACCCGAACGTCACCGGCGCCCAGCGCCTGAGCCTGGTGCCCGACGAGTTCCAACTGGCCGACGTCGTGTTCTACACGCTCACCGGCAGCGAGTTGTACACGGTCGATCCGTTTACCGGCACGCTCGAAACCGATGTGACCGATTACAACGACGACGGACTGCCCGGCGCCACCGGCGGCTACTACTACGGCGACATCGCGATGCGCAACGACGGCCGGCTGATGACCGTCACGGCCGGCCCCGGGGCCAACTACAACCCGCGGTACCGCGAACTCGACACCGGCAACGCGAACAACCTGCTGGTCGACGTGGACACGGGCATCGACGTTATCCGCCGCGATCCGGCCAACCTGAACGCGATCCAGGCCGATCCGAACAACAGCGTGCGCGTCGAGGCGATGGTCCACGACACGCGCAACACCGGCGACCGCGGCCGAAGCGTGCTCATCGTCGGCAACATCAACAATCCCGACCTGGGACCGGCGGGCCTGACGGGCATCACCTCGGGCCACAACCTGGTGTGGCTGTTGAACTCGAGCGGGTCGGCCATCAACCACCCGTCGATCAATAGCGGCGCCAATGCCAGCGGCAACCGCCTGTTCAGCAACATCGTGCCGGTGGGCCAATTGTTCAGCGCGCCGACGATCCTGGCCAGCGCGGCCTCGCAGGTCAATCCGAGCTACCAGTTCCCCGGCGGCGTGCAGCCGCTGGACTTCGCGGACGGCGACTGGTTCTCGGTGACCAGCGCCGGCGGCGGCACCGCGGACTTCGAGTTCGACCTGGGTCTCGACGTGCGCATCGACCCGCAGGGCGCGGCCGCCTTCCGCGACGGCGATTGGTTCAGTCTGGAGGACGACGCCGGCCGAGTGTCCCAGTTCGAGTTCAACAGCGGGCCGGTGATCGTGCTGCCCGCCTCGGGCACGGACGCCCTGGACGGCGTGACGGTGACGATCTACGGGTTTGCCCCCCCGCCCGGCGGCAACGCCTCGGTCACCTTCGAGTTCGACAACAACAACACGCTGACCAACAGCGGCAACGTGCGCGTCGTGTTCAACAACGGCGACACGGGGAGCGTTCTGGCCAGTGCGTTGGTCGCGGCGATCAACGCCCAGACGGCCTTTACCATCGTGGCCAGCTCGGTGAACAACCGGGTCTCGCTGGTCAACGACGCCAGCACCCCGCCGGTCAGCAGCAATCTCGCCCAGGTCGACATTCAAGGCACTAACACCTGGACCAGCGGGCGGCAGCCCATCCCGTTCGAGGAGACGTGGACATCGCAGCAACTCGGCCAGCAGATCGAGTCGGT
>JANLFZ010000123.1:0-4007 GCA_024653385.1 Thermoguttaceae bacterium
GGCGGGAGTGATCGCGTGCGTGCAAAGCACGCACCCTACTTGCCACGCCCTTCACTGGCGTTCAGGGCGTGCCGCCCGATTCGCTACGGCTCGATCTTCGTCCCGAGTACCTGGAGGAACTTGCGGATCCACTCGGGGTGTCCCGGCCACGCGGCCGCGGTCACCAGGTTGCCGTCGACGCACGCGTTGCTGTAGGTCGCGTTGACCTCGCACCAAAGGGCCCCGGCACGAATCACCTCGGGCTTGACGGCCGGGTAGGCCATGCACGTCCTGCCCGAGAGCACCCCCGCCGCCGCCAAGATCTGCTGCCCGTGGCAAACCGAGGCGATCGGTTTGCGCGCGTGGGCGAAGTGGCGAACGATCTCCAGCACGCGGTCGTTCAGACGAAGGTATTCGGGCGAGCGGCCGCCGGGCAGGACCAGCGCGTCGTAGCTGCGCGGCTCGACCGCGTCGAAATCGGCGGTGATCGCGAAGTTGTGCCCGCGCTTCTCGCTGTAGGTCTGGTCGCCCTCGAAGTCGTGAATGGCGGTGCGCACGACCTCGCCCGGTTTCTTGCCGGGGCAGACCGTGTCGACCTGGTGCCCGACCATCAACAGCATCTGGTACGGGACCATCGCCTCGTAGTCCTCGACGTAATCGCCGACGAGCATCAGGATTCGCTTGGCGGACATGATGTTCCTCCTCCGTCGTCGTGATTGTCGGGTTTTCCAGTTCCGTTGGCAATAGCCGAGGGGTTGTTCCACCGAGCAGCCGTTCACAGGCCGGGGACATGCACGTCCCCTTCACGGCCGAAGGGAACAGTCTCATTTTCGCGCTCCTTCGCCCCGAGAATTGGGATAGTCCCCGGGAACGGTTCCCCAAAACCGACAGCCTCGGCCGCACCCATGCCGCTCGACGGGCAGGCGCCGGCCGGTTAGCTTGGTATGGGGACACGATCGCAGGAAACACCGCAACGGAGCCTGGGATGACCACACTCGGCTGGGCCGCACTGGTACTTTTCGCCGCCGCGATCGAGGATTCGCCGCGACAGGAGATAAGCCTCAATGGGACGTGGGAATGTCAACGGGTCGAGGAACTGAACCAGCCGCCGGCCTTAGGCGCGTGGACGCCCTTGGCGGTCCCCGGCTACCTCCGGGGGACCAATTACCAACGCGCTTGGCTGCGGCGGTCGTTCGACGTGCCCTCGTCGATGCGCGGCAAGCGCCTGACGATCCGCTTCGGCGGGGTGAAATACAACAGCCGGGTGCTGGTCAACGGCCGGCAGGTGGGCGGATGTTTCGGCGGCTACGAGCCGTTCGAGGTCGAGGTGACCGAAGCGGTGCGGTTCGACGGGCCGAACGAACTGGCCGTGGGCTGTCACGACTGGACCGGCGTGTTCTCCCCCGGCAAGGTCGAGTTTCCGGCGCAGGCGGACTGGGACGTCGTGCGGGGCGTCCCGCGCGACAAGGTGCTTTCGCCGGTCGGCGGACTCTACGGCCTGTACGGCATCTGGGACGACGTGACGTTGATCGCCCGGCCGCCGGTCCACGTGAAGGACCTCTTCATCAAGCCTTCCGTGCGGCGGGGTGAACTGACCGTCGAGTACGAAATAGCGAACCGATCCGCGGCCGACGCCGAGGTGGAACTCCGCGCCGTCGTCGAAGACCAGGGCCGCGGCGTGCTCGAACTCGGCCCGACGCGCCTCAAGGTCCCCGCCGGCAAGACCGCGCCGGCCACCCTGCGTCAATCCTGGGCCAAGCCGATCCTCTGGTCCCCCGCCGATCCGCACCTTCTGGATTTGCGGACCACCGTAGCGCGGACTCCCGGCTTGGCGGAACCGGGCTCCAAGGCGACCTCGGCAGATTCGAAGCCCGCCCTGGAACTCGACGTGCTCCGTACCCGGTTCGGCTTCCGCGAGTTCTGGACCGAGGGGCACAAGTTCTACCTCAACGGATCTCGGATCAACCTCTTGGCCACTTCCTGGTGGCCACCCCACGACGTGATGACGCGCGACGAAATCCGCAAGCACTGGGAGGCAGTCAAGCGGGCGGGGTGCGTGGCCTTCCGCACCCATACGCAGCCCTGGCCCAGCTTGCACTACGAGGTCGCCGACGAACTGGGCCTCTTGATGATTAT
The DNA here is from genome assembly GCA_024653385.1 of Thermoguttaceae bacterium. Lineage (GTDB taxonomy): Bacteria > Planctomycetota > Planctomycetia > Pirellulales > Thermoguttaceae > JANLFZ01. The sequence goes on from JANLFZ010000123.1 coordinate 2,116, forward strand.
TGAAGGCGCGGTGTGGAACGACGACGATATCTACCGCATCCACGACCCGGTGTTCTGGGACAACTACGCCCGGCACCTGCGGGCGATGGTCGACCGCGACAAGAACCGGCCGTCGGTGGTGATGTGGAGCCTGGAAAACGAGTTCTTCGGCGGCCGGCTCAACGACGCCTCGCCCGCCAAGTCCGACCTGGTCCGCATGGGCCGGCTGGTCAAGGAGCACGACCCGACCCGGCCGATCCTCTACGAGTCGGACGGCGACCCGGGCGGCGTGGCCGACGTGATCGGCATCCACTATCCGCACGAGTACCCCGACTACACCTGCTGGCCCAACGAGGCCGACTGGCTCGACCGCCCGCAACGCCTCGACCAGATGTTCCTCAACGGCCAGAAGGAGTTTTTCTGGCGCAAGGACAAGCCGCTTTACGTGGGCGAGTTCCTCTGGATTCCGTCCCGCGACCCCTCGTGGCACACGGTGTTCTTCGGCGACGAGGCGTATCTCGATTATCACCGCTACCGCAACCTCGCCAAGGCGGAAAGCTGGAAAATGCAGATCCTCGGCTACCGGCGGCACGAGGTCGCCGGCATTTCGCCGTGGACGGTCATCGAAGGCGGCCCGCTGGACGAGACGAATCCGCTCTACCGCGCCCATCAATACGCGTACCAACCGGTCGCCGCCTATGCGACGGACTACGACCGGCGGTTCTTCTCGGGCGAGACCGTCACGCGGCACTTGGCCGTGGTTCACGACGCGCCGGAGTCCAAAACGCTCGAACTCCGCTGGTCGCTCTCGGCGGCGGGAAAGGTCGGCGAAGGACGCCGCGAGCTGAGACTCGGCCCGGGGGAACAACAGTCGGTCGAGGTCCCCTTGGTGATGCCCGGGGTGAATGCGCCAACTCCGGCCGCGTGGCGAGTATCGGTCCGCCGCGACGGCGCGGAGGTGTTTGGCGACACGCACTGGTACGCCGTCTTTCCCCGAATCTCCCTGCCGTCGCCGGCGGTCCCGATCGGGCTCTACGATCCGGCCGGCACCACGCGCAAGCTCTTCGAGAGTTCAGGACTGAAAACCACGCCGGTCGCCGCGCTGGACCGGCTTCCCGAGGGGCTCGCCGTGCTGGTGATCGGCGCCGGGACGCTCCAGGCCAAGGCGGCCGGGGAGCCGGTCATCGGCCGCGTGGCGCCTGAGCGGAAGACACTGGTCGATTTCGTCACTCGCGGCGGCCGGGTGCTGGTGCTGCGGCAGGACGCCTATCCCGAAGGGCTCTTCGATGTCAACCTGGGCAACCACCGCTCGACGATGACGTTCGCCCTGCAAGCCGATCACCCCGCATTGCGTGGCATCGAGCCGGACGACCTCAAGTTCTGGCGCGGCGACCACCTCGTGACCGCCCACGAGCCGACCCGGCCGGTCTCCGGGGCCTCGTCGGCGATCGTCGTGTCGGGTTCGTCGGCGGGACTCGACCACGCGCCGCTGTTGGAATGCCCTGCCGGCCGCGGGACGGTCGTCTACTGCCAGATGCTGCTGGTCGAGAAGTTCCAAAGCGAACCATCGGCGGCGCGGATCCTCGCCAACCTGCTGGACTATCTGGCCTCGTACCAGGCCCGCCCGCGCAAGACGGCCCTCGTCGGCGGCGACGCCTCGTACCGCGAGCATCTCCGCAGCCTCGGCCTGCGGTTCGATGATCTGGGCAGCGGCATCGCGTCGGTCGATCCGGCGGCGTATTCGCTGCTGATTTGCCGCGGCGATGTGCCCCACGCGCAGCTCGCCCGCTGGCTCGACGCGGGCGCCAGCGTGCTCCTCCATCGCATTCCAGCCGGCCTCGTGGGGCAGGTGTCCTCGCTTGCCCGGGCCGACAATGGGAAACCAGCGGGGAAGCCTGTCTTGCGGGGCCAAT
>JANLFZ010000123.1:4017-13916 GCA_024653385.1 Thermoguttaceae bacterium
GGACCGGTGTCCCGGGCCGAAGGCACCGATCGGCTTCTGGCCGCGGTCGCCCGAGAAGACCTCTATTGGCTTGGCCCCCACGTGGGGATCGACTGGGCCGACACCCCCCGCGCCGGCGACATGGCCGACGGCGTGCTCCTCAAGACGCTCGAAGGCAAGCGAGCAGCCGAGTTCGAGATCAAGGACTGGGCGCTCGAAGGCGGCCTGGTCGCGCGGCAGGACCGCGGCGTCGCGATGGCCACGGTCGGCTCGGCAACCGGAGTGGTCGATTTTCCCGCCTCGGGCCAATACATCCTTGGGCTCGTCGCCCGGGGCACGCCCTGCCGTGGCGGCTGGCCGATCGCCCAAATCTCGATCGACGGCAAGGTATTCGGCTCCATCGGTGTGGAGGATGCCGAGTGGCACACCGTCAGCCTGTGCGGCCGCGTGGAACAGGGGCGGCACAAGGTGTCGGTGGCGTTCACCAACGACGCCAGCGACCCGCCCCGCGAGGACCGCAACCTCTATGTCGAGAAGCTCCTGGTCGCCAAGGATGACGATCCGCACCAAGTCCGGTTCCTTACCTCGCCTCCGGCCTCGGCGGCGATTGGCGGCTTCCGCGGCAGGCTGGTGATCGACCAGATCCGCTGGGACACCGAGCAGGAAAACGGGCGCAAGGCGGCCCGCTACGCCACGTCGCTGTTGACCGCGCTGGGCGGCGACTTCGCTCCTCGCCAAGGCGTGACGATCGAGTGCGAGCACATGAAGCCCCAGCCCGGCATGCCGTTCTTCAGCAATGAAGGCGGCCGGGTGGTGCTGGCCTGCAACGGCTACGTGAAGACCCCGATTCAGGTCGCCGCCGCCGGACGCTATGTGGTCGAGTTGGTCGCTGCCGGGACCCCGGCCGCGGGCGTCTTTCCGCTGGTCGAGATCCATCTCGACGGCCAGAAGGCCGGGCGGGTCCAACTAGCCTCCCGTTCCTGGCGTTCCTACCCGATGACCCTCGATCTGCCGGCGGGACGGCACGAGCTGTCGCTGCATTTTGTCAACGACTACAGCAGCGCGGCTGAAGACCGCAACCTGATGCTGGACAAAGCGGCGTTCTATCCGGAGGAGCAAACCGCCGCACCGCGGCAATAGCCGGCAGCCAGCGCGCCGCTGAGAGTGCGAATCTCAGGGCCATCGGCTAGCCCAACTTCGCCAGTTATTGAACGTAAGTCGTTGCGCCGCAACAGAGGGATCAGAAAAGTCTTCACTACAAACGATTCATGAGCGGTCCGTCAGGGGCCTCTTTGGTAGGGTCAGACGTAGGTGTTGCAGAAGGATTGCCTGGTGGTCCGTGGGGCGGGCCACGCAACGTTTTTGGATCTCGATGCCTTGGCGAGTAGGGAGCACCACGGCCACCAAGCGGATCTCGCTCAGTTCCTGGAACACTCGCCGCGACTCGTGCCCGAGCCCGGCCCGCTGGCACATCTGCCCCAGGGTCTTCCACAGCACGCAGGCCAGGAAGCACACGAGGATATGGGCCAGGACCCGCTCCTCCTTTGGATGCCAAATCGGCCGGATCGACAGGCCGCTTCGATCCGCCGGAGGCCTGCTTCGATCCGCTGCTCGAAGCGGCCGTGCATCGCCTTCTCCTTCTCGCGACGATCGCGGCTGCGGCAGAGCAAGAACGTCTCCTTCCCATCCGGCGTCGGGCAGAGTTTCACTTCCAGCCCCTCGCGGACCTCATGCCAATCGTCCAAGAGCAATTCCTGCTCGTACTTCTTGAGCATGCTCTTGGGCGTGCCCACGAGGTAACGCCGCTTGCCTTCCCGCAGAAAACTCAGGTTCTCCTCCGAGACCATCCCTCGGTCGACCACCCAAATCCGGTCCGCCTGGCCGTATCGGCCTTCCATCAGCGTCACCAGTTCCCGAAGCGGGGTCACGTCGCTGCGCTTCCCCGCAAATACCTCGTAGCCCAAGGGAATGCCGCCCTGGGAAACCACCAACGGGATGCACCCCTGTTTGCAGTCCGGCCGGTGATCGCGGGAGTAGCCCCGCCGGGCCAGCGGAATAGCCTCCGCCAGGCCCTCAAAGTAGGTCGAGGTCACGTCGCATAACAACAGGTCGTACTCCAGGCCGAACAGAGTGCCCAGCCGCTCTTTCCAATGGATCTCCTGCGCTTCCTTGTGCGGCAGCAGCGCATCCAAGGCGCGATAGACCCGCTGCTCGTTCACCTTCTCCACGGGCACTCCCAGCAGGTCCGCCATGCCGCTCCGCGCATAGGCATGCTCGACGATGTGCAACTCGCTGGAAGGATGACAGAGCCGACAGAGCACCAGCACCAAGGCCATCACCGACCAGGGCACCCCTTCGCGACCCGACGGAATCGTGCGCTCGAAGAACTCCGGCAGCTCCAACCGCCGCGCCAACTCCAGTCCCAGCCAAGGGCCGCCGAACGCGCGCGCATTCTCCACCCGCACCCGCGATGCATCCACCTCCACCCACTGCGGCCGAACGTCGTCGAACAACCGCTGCTGTCGCCCACGCCCGCGACCCTCGGCAACGTCCTGCACACCCAGGCGCCCCTGTTCGTCGAGTTGCCCCGGGTAGGCCACCACCCGCTGCCGCGGACCACGCCTCGTGCGAAACGACTCGCACAATGCCCAGTAGGCATGCCGCTTGCCGTTCTTCCGACGATAACACGGGCGAATGAACATGCCCGCATTCTATCCCCGCCGAACGGTGCTCCAAACGGCCAAGTCTTCACTACAATCACTTCTGCGACGAACTACGCCGCCCTCGCTCCCGGCAGAAAACAAGTTGCGCCAAGAATCCCCACTCTTATGCGGCCACCAAATATGACAAGATTCCCATCCTAGGGCCACCTACTGGCGAAGTTGGGCCAGCGAGGGTCCTCTGGGAGTGCGATGCGCTGGCGACGGTCGAGAGGTGTCCCTCGCTGGCACGGTGGGTTCGCCTGACTCCCTCGCTGGCGCTTCGGGTTGGTATGTGCCCCTCGCTGGCGCGTCGGGTTGGTATGGCAGGGTTCGTCGGCGCTCGACACCGGCCGGTCACGGACTCCCGAAACCGCCGCCTGGGAAGCCCGATCCGGGCATCATCGGCATGCGCATCGAACGCGCCATATCGGCGGCGCTTCGGCCGAGCGCCTCGATATCGGGGACGCTCCAGTGGACGTTGGCCTGGAGCCGGTTCCCGCTTTGACTCAGGCGGATCCCGCGGAGCAGCTTGGCGAATTGCTGCATCATGTCGCGCATGTGCGGTGGCACCCTGCCCACTTCCTGGTCCATGTTGGCCATGCCTCGGTCGAACTCGGTTTTGAACTTCGTCGCATCGGCCTGGTCCACGACGAAGAAGACGAACTCGCCCCGGATCGCGGTATCGAGTTGGCCCGCAGCCGCGAACCAGCGGAGTTTCGACGCCAGCCCCTGGATACCGGCGCCGGGAAGGGGCATCGTGGGGAGGGCACCGGGCGAGGGGACTCCCGCGACGAAGTGGTCGCCCTTCGGCGTGTTCTTGAGGGCCTCTTGAAGGTCGGCCCCCAGCGGCGGCGCCTCGTGGCGTTGGAACCGTTCGAGGGCCGCTTTCAGATCGCCCTCCTGTCCGGCAAGGCAGTACGTGCAGGCGGAGAGTTTGGCCACGCAACAGGCTGGCGACCTGACGTACGGCACGCCCGCGTGGGTCTGAATGGCCGGTGCCGTGCTGTCCGGCGCGGTCCCGGGCGCACTGCCCGGCGCGGCGCCGAAGAAGGGGTTGGGAACAGCCCCCGGCCCGGAGAGCGTGGTCCCGATCGTCTCCAACGAGAGATCATCCCGGGTGCGGAGCACCGCGACGACGGTGTCCCCACGGAACGCGAAAAAGACATCCTTGAAGGGCATCATTTTGGCCTGGATGTTGACGTCTTGGGGGAGCGGGGCCTTGCCGAACTCCTTGCCCAACTCCTTGCCGAGCCGCTCGAACATCTTGAGCACTTCGCTCTCGCGCAGTTTGTCGACGTTCAGATACGCGATGGCGGTGGTCTCGGGCGGCACGCAGAACGCGGCCCAGGTCGGCAGGCCGTTGCTGGCGGCCCCGCCTTCGCTCCCGGGGATGGCCGCGACGCCGCCGCCACCCCCGCCTCCGCCGCCGGCGAACACCGCCAAGAGCACCGCCACGACCACCAGGAGCACCCCAGCACCCACCGCCCCGGCAATGACCACCGGTTGCTTCCAAGTGGCCCTGCGGCGCGCGATCGGCGCGACCGCCAAGGGCGCCATGCCGGGCGCGAGGGCGCCGGGCATCGGTGGGCCGGACATGGAAGCGCCGGGCATCGCGGCCGCCGCGGGTAAGGGAGGAATGCCGACCATCCCCGGCATGGCCGAGCCCGACGGCCCGCCCAGTTCCGCCGAGAGAAGGTCGTCCAGCGGCGAGGCCGGCGGCACCGCGGGCATCGCGGCGGGCGCTGCGGCAGGGACACCGGGCACCGGGGCCTGGGGTGTCCCGGGCGATGGCGACATCGGCATTCCCGCGGCAAACGTGATCGGCATTTCCTGCTGGGCCGCCTGCGCCGGGGAAGTGCCGGCCGGCGACCCCGAGCCGACCGTGAACGTCTTCTTGCACTGGGGATTGGCGCACCGGGCCTGCCGGCCTAGCGCCTGGTCGCTCACCTTGTATCGCTTGCCGCAATGAGGGCAGATGGTTTCCATAAGCCGTCCCTTTCCAGCCGCCGCCGAACAACAGGAGAAAGCGGACCCCTTCCCGGCAGCTCGACCTTGTCTGGAGAAGCTGGACGCACCTGAGGGGTACGTCTTCTAGTCTATGTTGGGTAGCCCACGGGGGTCAATGCGCCGGGCGGCGAGGAAGCCTTTGTCGCCTGGGTCCGTGCGGCCTGGTCGGACCGGTGAAGGTCGGCCTTCAGCATTTCCAACAGGAAGATGCGACGCAACGCATCGTAACCGCGCTCCGTGGGGTCTTCGAGGTTCGGGGCGTACCAGTACGTGGGATCCTCGGCCCGGTAGTGCCTGCGCCAGAACTGGCGGCAGTGGATGCCGTGGCCGAGGAAGGTCGCGTGGATCGGCACCACATGCACCCTCGGCCTCGACTGGCCCGCACGGTGGATGATGTCGTTATAAGCCGCGAGGATTGCCAGCCCGTCAGGCCAGTCAGGCAGCCCGGCGCTTCGCGCATCGCCCACGCCGTCGGTCGGATCGTAGATGTCGCCGAGAAAGATGTGGCAGCCACCCGGGAATCGCTCTTCGATCAGCGTGAGCATCGCGTGGAGCCGTTTCTCGAAGGCCGCTATCCAGGGGCGGGCCTGATCGAGGGTCGCCCCGTACATTGCGCCCTCGCGGGGCGGTTGCCGACCGTAGGCGTGGATGATGTCGTTGCCTCCGGTGGTCATCACGACCACGCCCAGCACGTCGGGCGGCTGTCTGGGCAAGCGCTCGCGGAGGACCTCGATGTGTTCCAGCGAAGTGCTACCCGATATGGCCAACTGCTTGACTTCGAGGTTGGGAAACACGGCGCTGAGGCAGATGCCCTGCATTTCAGGGAATTCGTCGGGCGGATTGCGAACGAGCCGCGCAAAGTACGAGAGATCTTCTCGCACGCCGAATCCCGCCGTCACACTGTCGCCCACGCCCAGCAGAAGCACCTTCCGCCGGCTCCACACGTGCCCGAAGGGCTCGTAGGGTACCAATGGGCCGGCGCCTCCCGCGCCCGTCGGTCGACCAAGCCAGAAATGGCGATAGGCCAATGCCGCCCCGAACGCTACCAGGGCGAGGAGTGCCCAGGCCAGCCATCGGCGGCCCCGCCACCATGCGCCGGTTCGTGAAGGATCGGAGCGAACCATGCAATGATGCTTCCCGAGGATTCGGCAGTCTTCGACCTTCCACCACAACTATGCATGTGGTAGGCGACGCCGTCAATGTGGCGATTGCCGCGCCGGATGACAGCCCGACTATTCCGGCGGGCGCCGCTCGCTGTGGCGATCGGAGAAGCCGGGTCGCGTGTGGGGGCCATCCGACCGAAGACGCCGTTTGCCGCGCGGTGCGTCCGGCGGGGCGGCCTGAGGGGGCAACGCGGCAGGGCCGGCTCCGGGTGCGACCAACGGCCCGGGCCGCCGAACGAGCCTCCCAACGAAGGCCGACCACCTCGAGCCCGTCCAGTCGCGCACGGCGGCCCACCGCAAGTGGAACCGGCAATAGCAGTGCCGCTGGAGCCGCTCGATCTGCTCGGGCTTGAAGCCCTCGTACCGCAGCACCGCCCGAGTGCGCGTCAAAGCGACCCCATCCGCCGAGTTCCACTCGCCTGCGTGGCGATCGAACCACTCGGTGCCGGGATAGGGCGTCAGCAGGTGGAACTCGGCCAGCGTCGGCCGAAGTCGCCGGGCACGCCCCAGTGCGCGCAGGAGCGATTGCCGCGGGTCGTGAGGATCTCCCGCGACGAACTCGGCCACCGTGCGGATGCCCAGCGCGCGGCAGGCGGCTATGAACTCTTCCAACGCCGCGTCGCGCGCGGCAGGCACGTCACCGCAAGGCTCCGGCAGATCCGGCTCGGCCGCATCGACGACCACACAGGCCAGTCCCGCGCGCTTGAGCAAGCGGAGCGCCTCGGGGCGCAGGCAATCGGCCCGGGTCTTGATCGAGAACACCACGCGTTCCGGCGCCCGAAGCAACCGGTCGGCCAGTTCGAACGTGCGGCGCGGATCGTGCCCGAACGCCGGGCCGCGCAGGGAGAACGAGCGGAACCCCCACGCATGAACGCCGTGGCGGATCTCATCCACCACGGCCTCGGGCTCGCGGAAGCGCACGCCGTCGAGGTGGGCGTGCGAGCAGAAATCGCAGCGGCACGGGCAGCCGCGGCTCTGTTCGACAAACGTCGAGGGAAATCGGGCGAACTCGCGGCCCAGGCGAAAACTCCGCGGCAGAAACGGCGACCAGTCGGGCAGCGGCAGCCGGTCGAGGTCCTCCAGCCACCCCAATTGGACCGTCGCGCCCGGGCGCTCGAGCACTTCGTCCAGCGTCCAGTAGAGCTGCTCCGCATCGCCCTTGACGATCATCGCGCCGAGGCCGTCCAGGGCTTGGGGCAGGGTCGAGGCCACGGGGCCGACAAACATCGCCTTGGCGCGGGGGTGGGTCGCCAGGAGCCGCGCGGCCGCCTCGCGCTCGATTGCCAGCGTGCTAAGCGCCGGGCGGAGGATGAACAGATCGGCCGGACGGTCGAACCGGCCGCAGACGTATTCGACGGTGTGCCCTCGGCGGCGCAGGGCCGCGACCAGGTGGGCCAGAAGTAGCGGCGGAGGCCGGCGTTCGCGCACCCAGAAGCGAACGAGCCGGCCGGCCAGTCCGCCCCAGCCCTCGCACCGCGCCGCGCCCATCCCGCCGGCCAGGTCCTTCCACACGCCCGTGTTCCGAGGATCCCAGAGGACGACGTGCATTGCGGGCTCCTTGGCCGCCGGGACTCAGCGGGCTGCCGGCTCCGCCAGGTCGGCGCCGGCCCAGGACGAAGCGGTTGGCGCATCGTCGGCGGGCGTTTGGTCGTGGACGGGAACGCCGCGTCGCGGCCAGTGCGGCCCGCGCGGCCAAGCCTCGTCCTGACGTCGCGACTGGGCAATCCGCCCGTCCGCATGGAGACGATAGGCAATGCCCCGCCAGCGGACCTCGCGGCCGATGGCCGAAGCCACCACCACGATGCCGTTGGCCAAAACGACCAGCGGCCCTCCCCAGACCTCGAAGCGTCGGGCCGTTTGGAGCCGATCGCTCAGTTCGGGGAAGTACACGGTCGCCAGGTCGCTGCGAAAGTGCCCCGTGATTGCCCCGGCCAGATAGAGCGTCAGGCACACGGCCGCGGGCACAGCGCCCCACGAGGCCCCCGACGCCAAGGCAAACCCCGCGGCCATCAGGTTGCCCCAGAATGCGAGGTTCGCGACCAAGGTCGACAGCACAATCAGCGACCAGGCGAAGCGGCTGTAGAACCGCGCGAGGAAATACTGTCGCCGCGCGAAGGCGAGCATCTCGCCGAAACGGTGGTCCACCGGGGTGGCGACCATGCAGGCTGGCTCGAATGCCACGCGCAGCCCAGCGCGGCGGAAGACCCCACCGGCCACCAAATCCTCGTCGAGCATCCCTTCCCAGGCACGCCGCAAGTCGAGCGCGTCGAACAACTCGCGGCGGATCGCCCACGACCCGCCCCAGACCACGGTGGGCGGGTTCTTGCCGAGGAACGCGGCAACGCACGAGTTCAGACTGTACACGAGATGGTTAGCCAGCGAGGGCCGCTCGGGCACGAACCACCGGTATCCCGTCGCCGCCGCCACCTGGGCCACGCCAAGGTTCGAAATCAGGGCACGCAGCCACTCGGGCCGAAGCCGGGCGTCCGAGTCGGCAAAGGCCAGGTACTGGACATCGGCCGGCAGATCCTGCGTGGCCACCAGCAGGTTGTGAACCTTCTGCCCGCTACCGCTGGCCGGACCGGCGACGACGATCTCGGCCTCGACCCCCACGGCGCCGGCCATCGCGCGGCAGATGACCGGATAAGCCGGATCGCGGACGCTCTCGACGACAAACCGCACCAGGTAATCGGGATGATCTTGCGCGAGTACCGTCCGAAGGTTCTCCTCGAGCCCCTCTTCGGCACCCCGACAAGGCACAACCAGCATCACCCGACCGTCGGGTACGCACGTGCGGGGTTGTGCCAGACGGCGCCGGGCAAATCGACGGTGTTCCCACGTCTGAACGCCCACCAACACCGCTTGGCTCACGGCCAAAAGACTGAGAACCACGTAAACCGCGTAGAGTATCGCTTCCATGCGTAAGCCGGCGGGATCCTGGGCTAACTCGAAATCGGCTTTCGGCTTAGAGATCAGGGGGCAGCATAGCCGCATGCGATGGGATGGTCAAGGGCAGTGAGTGGCCCCGAGCGAGGCGACCCCCCCGACGCGGCAGGGTCTCTGCCCCGACGGCCAAGCATGGTTCGCCTCGTTCCGGCCGCACGCAGGTGCTATGGTTTTCGGGGGCGCCCCGGGATCGCAGCGTCCACGGTGCCAACATGCCAGGTTCGCAAAGACCGCATTCCTCGACCGACTCCGCCACAGACCGGGCGAGGGTGCTCCCGTTACCCCATCTGGTGTTGTTTCCCCATGTCATGCAACCACTTCGCATCGCCGAGCCGCGATACCGCGATCTGTTGCTCGACGCCCTAAGTGGCGATCGGTTGGTGGCGATGGCCGTGCTCGCCCCAGGATGGGAGTCTGACTACGAGGGTCGGCCTCGGCTGTGCCCCGTGGCATGCCTGGCGCGGGTGGTCGCCTCGCAGGAGTTGGACCACGGAACCTACAACGTGCTGATTTCGGGAATCGCCCGCGTCCGACTCGTGCGCGAGTTGCCGCCGACCCGCACCTTCCGCGAGGCCGAGGTCGCCGTGCTGGCCGACCACTATCCCCCGGACGAGACGGAGCGCATCGCGCTGCGCGAACGGCTCCGAAATGCCCTGCTGGAAGCGCTGCCCGATCTGGTTCAGTCGCCCGGCCAGTTGGGGCCGTTCCTGGGCGACCACGTGCCGTTGGGACACCTGACCGACGTCTTGGGCTACCTGTTGGAGGTCGGACCCGCGGCGAAAGAGGCCCTCTTGGCCGAACCCAACGTCCACCGCCGCGCCCTAGTCCTGCTCGAGCATCTGGCCGCGCTGGCCGAGGCCGGGCCGGGCCGTGGGCCGGTCTTGACGTTTCCGCCGGGCTTCAGCGCGAACTGACGTCTCTGGAAGGCCGGGCGCGCAGTCGGGCTCGATGCAGGCGTGAATCGGCTGGGCGATCTGCCGCCGGAAGCCCACGCGGGCTCCCGGCAAGCACTCGGGGGTTCTCTCGGGCACTTGGCTTCGGTACATTGGGTTAGGGCCTGTAAAACAATAAGTTGGGCAAACATGAGAGAGCAAGGAAGCGC
>JANLFZ010000124.1:0-3441 GCA_024653385.1 Thermoguttaceae bacterium
GCACGTCTTTCGACCCGTAAGGGGCCGAAAGACGTGCTTGTCCCGCGCCTGTGAACGGTTACCCGGCGACTTCGACAGGATGCCGAACCGCTCGGCGTGGTACTGGCCTTTGTCGCCACGAAAACGGATGTCCGGATACCGGTCCCGGAATTGCCGGCGCAGCCAAGCCTCCGAGGGTGGGGTCGTCTCCTGAAGCAAGACCAGATCGGCATCCGCCTTATCCACCGTGGCCGCCATCTTGCGGAGGTCCATGTTCCCCCAGTTGATGTTGTACGTGGCGACCGAAAACTCAGCGGGTTCGGCGGCCGGGGCGGCGGAGCCGAATAGGAACGCTGTCAGCACGAGCAACGCACCCGTTGTCGTCGAAGCCAATCGCATCGTTTCCCCCTTCACGCCTTCAGGTCAACCGGCCCGCGGCCTCGATCGGCCACACGTCCACCACGCGCCCATCCTGGTGCACGCAAAACTGACGGTGGAGGTTGCACGTGGTGCAGGCGTGGCTTGGGATAAGCTCGACCACGTCGCCCACGCGCCAGTCGGGAGCGCGCCGCACGATGCAATGCTCTTCGGAAAGGAACGAAGGGATCTCGACCCCGGGATGGTCCTTGATCCGAGGCGTTCCGAACTCGCTTCCCACGCCCTTGAGTCCCACATCGAGCACTGCCGTGCCGGGGCGCTTGCTGATCACCCGGGCGAGCACCGTCATTGCCACGTGGAACTCCGGCGCGAGTTCGGCGTAGCGCCAGTCCATGGTGGCGTAGGTTCCGGCCTGGATCTCGTCGACGCCGTCGATCTCGGCGGCGATCTGGTAGGTGGAAGAAGACCCGCCGCTGATCACACCGACCGCCAGACCGCTGGACTCGATGAGCCGGCGAGTCTGGAGTGCCAAGTCCATCGCCTGCCGGACCAGTGCGGCCCGCCGCTCGACGTCGTTCACATAGACCGCGTGTCCCTCATACGCCTGGAGGCCGGCAAAGCGGATTCCCGGAAGCCGCTCGACTTGCCGGGCCAGCTCGAGGGCCGCGCGGCCCGGTGGAACCCCGCATCGGCCCATGCCGATGTCGATCTCCACGAGCACGCCCACGGTTACCCCGGCCGCCTGGGCTGCCTGGGAAATCGCCTCGGCGTGGCTCGGGTCGTCGATCGCCACGGTCACGCGCGCGGCGCGAGCCACCTCGACGAGGCGCGCGACCTTGCGCGCCCCGACCACCTGGTTGGCCACGAGCAAGTCGGTAAAGCCGTGCGATGCGAGCACCTCGGCCTCGCCGAGTTTCGCGCACGTCAGTCCCACGGCATTGCCCGCGGCAAGTTGCCGCCGGGCAAGGAGAGGACATTTGTGATTCTTGAAGTGCGGACGCAACCGGCACTTGCGCCCGGCGAAGAACTCGGCCATGCGGCGAAGGTTCTCGTCGCACGCGCGGCGATCCAAGAGCAAGGCCGGCGTGTCCAATTCGTCGATCGACCGCCCGATCACCTCGCGGAATTGCTCGGGCACATGCGGCGGCGTGGTCATCCGGGCCTCTCCGGCGGCTCCTTGTCGTGTCGGCTCAAAGCGTGTCTCAAGTTTCCCACGGCGCTCGTCTTGCGACAATGGCCCGGGTAGAATATCGCCCGCCTGCAACAGGGCGCGTCTGCCCTTCGGCCCGACGCGACGACCGGTTCCCCTCGGAGTACGCCAGCCATGTTGAACGGTTCGCTTGCGATGGTCGCCGTTCTGGTTTCGACGGCCGTCGACTATACCGGCGCGGTCCGGCGTCTTGAGACCGCCGTTGGGGAACAAATGAACCAGCACGGCATTCGCGCGGTCGCCGTGGCCTTGATCGACGACCACCAGACCGTTCATGCGGCCGGCTACGGCGCCGCGAAACGCGATTCGATCTTTCGCTGCGGGTCGATCTCGAAGCTCTTCAACGCCGTGGCCGTCATGCAACTGGTCGAGCAGGGCAAGCTCGACCTCGACGCCCCGATCGACCGCTACGATTCGCGCCTTTCGATCGTCGTCCCCTTCGAGGGCGCCGGGCCGATCACGCTGCGGCAACTCCTGTGCCACCGCTCGGGCATGGTCCGCGAGTCGCCCGTCGGAGGGTATCTCGATCCGTCGCAGCCCACGCTGGCCGAGACGGTCGCCAGCGTGCGGTCGTGCGTGCTGGTCAACCCGCCCAATACCAAGACGCGCTACTCGAACGTCGGACCGACGCTGGCCGGCCAGGCCGTCGCCACGGTCGCCGGCATGGCCTACGAACAGTACCAGAAGGACCGTGTGCTTGGGCCGTTGGGCATGGACAGCTCGTCGTTCGTATTGAAGGACGTGCCCCGCCATCGCATGATGCCCGGCTTCATGCGCATTGCCGATGGGCGCGGCGGATTCACCCATGCGCAAGCGCCCCTGTTCGACCTGGGCACCATTCCCGCGGGCAACCTCTTCACCCCGGCCGACGACCTCGCCCGGTTCGTTTCGATGCTGGCCTCCGAGGGCCGGGCGGGCGACCGCCAAATCGTCTCGGCGGCTTCCCTCGCCGCGATGTGCACGCCCCAGCTCGTCGAGGGCGACATGGGCTTCGGGCTGGGCTTTCGCGTGGGCAAGTTCCGCACGCACAAGCTGGTCGCCCACATGGGCGCCGTGTACGGCCATACCTCGTCCCTGGCGTTCCTGCCCGGTCCCAAAATCGGCGTGGTCGTGCTGTCCAACGAGGACATTGCCACCGGACCAATCAAGAAGATCACCGATCTGGCCCTCTCGCTGATGCTCGAGGCCAAGCTCGGCGAAAAGCCGCCCCAAGCGCCCGCTCCCACCATGCTCGCCCCCGACGCCCTCGCCCCGCTGGTCGGCCAGTACGAGTCGGCAAGCTCCTGGGCCACGATCGAAGCCGCCGGCGCCCAACTCGTTGGCAACATCTCGGGACAGCCCATCGCCCTTACCCCGATCGGGCCACTGGACTTTCTCGCCGACGGACGGATCTACGACGCCGTGCGCACGACCTTCCAGCGTAACGCCTCGGGCAGGGTGACGGGCTTCAGCTTGGGCGAGCAGAAGTTCACACGCGTCGATCCCGCCGGCACGCCTCAGACACCACCCCTGTGGGCCCAGTATAGCGGCAGCTACGGGCCGGACTTCATTCCGCTGGTCGTCAGCGTGCGGCACGGCCATCTCTATGCGATGACCGAGAACGAGCAGGATTACCGCCTCACACCGATCAACCGCAACGTGTTCGCGCTGCCGCCGGGCATGTACGCCGACGAACACCTGGTCTTTCTCACCGGGCCCGACGGCAACGTCCACGCCGTCAACATGGCCAACATGCTCCTCCGGCGACGGTAGTCGCCCTGCGGACGTCTGTTCGCTCACGGGGCTGCGGCGGCGGGGATCGTACCCGGGCGGATCGTCCCGTCTTCCATCTCGCAGACCGTGTCGAACACGTCCAGGGCACGATGGTCGTGGGT
>JANLFZ010000124.1:3451-13903 GCA_024653385.1 Thermoguttaceae bacterium
GCCCACGAGCACGGCACGGGAGCGATCGTGGGCCACGCGGCGGAACAGCTCCATGACTTGGCGGCCCCGATGACTATCCAACGCGGCAGTCGGCTCGTCGGCCAGAATCACGCTCGGCTGGTTGGCCAAGGCCCGGGCGACGGCCACCCGCTGTTGCTGGCCGCCCGAAAGCATCGTCGGCTGGTAGTCGGCGCGGTCGGCCACGCCCAGTTCCGCAAGAAGCCTGCCTTCCTTTGGGTCCCGAGGTTGGTGGGGAACAGATCCGCGCCCCACAAATCTCGACGGTCGCAACGGCAGCACTGTGGCGGAGTTGTTCCGGTTTTCAGTCTTGTGGGCGATCCATCGAAAAGAGCGGCAGGCCGAGTTGCGCGCGCAGTCGGTTGGCCTCAGCGACATCGAGGCAATAGATGTAGATCGAATAGCCGGCCATCGCCACCGGCTTGACGCGGAGGAGATACGCGTACTCAGCGCCGCCGAGCCACTCGACGCCCCCTTTGCCGTCGGGGACGTCCCACCCGAAGCCGCGCAGCAGGTTGACGCTCACGGCGTGCCAGCCGGGTTGGGGGCCCTCGGCTTTCGATGAGGCAGCGTTATGCTGCGATCGTGCGTCCGCGCACTTCGGCGGCAGCGTGTAGTCGATTCCAGCCAAGAGCGGATCGACGCGGCCGAAATACGCCAGGTGCAGGGGGCGCGCGTCAGGATGCTCGTCCAGCCATCGTTTCAAGTACAGAAGATCTTGGCCCCAGTCGATGTCGCTGTTCACGAGATGCGCGTGGCCGCCTTGAGGACCGCCCGCCAGCGCGTTGAAGTACGAAAGGCTGTGCGGGTACACCGACAGGCTGCTTCCGATTGCCCACGACAAGCTCCCCGCTGCCAGCAGAGCGAAAAGTCGATCGCCGTGGGCGAAGCTTCGGCCAGCCTTGCTCGCCCAGATGAAGGCGAACGGGAAGATCGGCAAGACGTACCGCAGGACCTTCGATGTGCCGGAGCCCTCGACGAACGCGAGCAAGACCACGATGGGAAACAAGAGGAACCACTCGTTCTTCCAGCCCGCGGAATATCGCTGGACAAAGGACAGCACACAAGCCAATTCCAGCAAGACCAATGTCCCCAACGGCGTCTTAACGAGCACGGCGTAGGGGTAGAAGTACCACCATCCGCCGGGTCGCCGTTGCCCGCCCAAGTAGGTCCATGGCCGACCTTCCCCGATCCGGAGAATCTCGTCGATTCCCCGCACGTAGTTGGCAGGCAGCGGCACAGGGACCGACGCCAGCGCCCGCGCCGCCCACGATGAGCCGTCGATTGCCCCCAGAAGCTTCTTGCCCGCGTGAAAATCGCCGAGCGGTTCGAGGGGCGACTCGAAGGCGTAGCCCAGGTTGATCACGTAGAGGCTGAGCAACACCATGATCGCCATGTGCCCAGCCTCCCGCCAGAACGGCAGGCGTTGCGGCCGCCGACGGCAAGAGAGTCTCCGCGCGACCCAGACGGCGGGCCAAAGAGGGTACAGAACCAGCCACACAAACTTGCTCAGCTCCGCCAGACCCAGAAC
The DNA here is from genome assembly GCA_024653385.1 of Thermoguttaceae bacterium. Taxonomy (GTDB): domain Bacteria; phylum Planctomycetota; class Planctomycetia; order Pirellulales; family Thermoguttaceae; genus JANLFZ01. The sequence continues at coordinate 5,001 of JANLFZ010000124.1, forward strand.
GGTGCCCGCTGCAACCGCTCGCCCGAGCGACGGCTCGCGCAGCCATCTCCAGAAGACGTAGAAGGCGGCAACGCCTGCGGCTGTCGCCGCCATGTCCCCTGTGATCAGTTGGCCGTGGGCGAGCATATTCGGGCAAAAGCACCAAAGCGCAAGAGCGACCAGCCCCGCGTGATGTCCGTACAGCGTCCAAGCCCAATGAAAACAGACATACGCACCCAACAGACTGAACGGTATGCAAGCCCAACGGCCCAGGGTTGTCAACCAGAACGTGCGCGAGCCGTTGGCCGCCACGAAGTCGCTCCCCACGGCGTAGCTGTTCGGAGCGCGGCTCCAATCGGTGCGCGGGTTCGCCGCGAGAACGGGCAAGGCCGCCACGCTTCCGACCAGGGGCGGGTTGCCCCGGTCGATGTTGAACTGCCCGAAATGCCAATGCTCGATGCCGGCGGCAAGGTGGAATGGTTCGTCGACGGTCGGCGATTGGCGCGCCGCGCTCCACGCCAGCAGCCCCGCATGAACCGCCAGCAGCGAACACACCCAAAGGGGCAGCCGACGCTCGGAGAAAACGGACCCCGCGATGCCCACAAGCGCCGTGCGCATGCGTCTTGGAAACACGCTCATCCGGGTGCCTCTAATATCGGACCATCCACAGGCGTCGGCCTGATCCGAGTTCCTTCCCGGGGCCAGGCGAGCAGTAGAAGATCACGTCCTCTTGCGGGGCCACCCACAGCGGCCCGTCCACCGGCCCCGTGACCTTCGCGCCGAGCAGCACCGTGCCCTCCCCGAACGGGTCGCTCGCTTGCCGGCGTGCCGCCAGGAAGATGCCCTCGCTTGTCCCATGGTACGCCCGCAACCCGCTCTCGGCCAGATAGTACAGCGGCCAGGGATTCGAGAACGGCAGCTCCTGGGCACGGCCGAACGGGCTGTTCGCATCGGCTCGCTCCGCCGCCATCATCCGCCGCGTGTCCGCCGCCAGGTCCACGAAGCAGAACGCCAACCGGCGCTGGTCGAGCAGTTGCGGCCTTTCGATGCGCTGTTTCTTCGCGGGATCGTACCCCGCCGGCGCCCAGACCTTCGGTTGACCGAATTCCTCCGAGATGCTCCGTCGCGTGCAGCGGAAGAACTGCGGAGCGGAATCTGAGCGAGCGAAGATCAGTTCCAGCCCGTCGGCGGAGATCGCGGGGTAGGCGTCCGTCTCGGGCGACGCGCAGGTTCGGATCAGTCTCGGGGCGTCAAACGGCAGCGAGATGTCGGCACGCGTGGCCAGGTACAAGTCGTACCCGGTTCCCGGGTTGCCAGTGCCGGCGAAGACGATCGTACGCAGATCGGGCGTCAAGCAAGGGGAAAACGCCGGATCGCGCCGCTCCAGCCCGGGAACCGGCTGCGCCGAACGCTCCTGGAGGTTGGGCACGGACGGTGTCTTCGGGCGCGGAGCGCGGATGGCCTCCACCACGCCCCCGGCGCCAGGCGCGACTTTGCCCAGTTGTGGCGCGGGAAACCTTGCGCTTCGGGTGGACCACCAGCCGCTCACCGCGGCGACCAGCGCGATCAAGAAGCCGCCGCCAATAGCCGTCCAAACGCGTGTGGCAACGCGGAAACGCTTCGGGGAAGGGGATTGCGTGCCAACCGGTTGCTCGTGCATTTGCACAGCCCTGGACTCGCTTGGGGCCTCTCTTGCCGGGGCCCGGACCGGGGCACTCGTTGCCGTGCGAAACAGCCCGACGACGTCCCGGGCCGCGGTCCACTGGCTGCTCATTTCGCCGCGCACGCGGTCATCTTCGTGCAGTTTGCCGGCGCGCACCAGCTCGACCATTTCCTGAAACGTCACCGGCCCGCCCTCCTGGCCCGCCGCCCTGTAGAACCACCGAGCCGCCATTGGCGTTCCCTTTCCCCACAGCCGTTGTCGCGCGTCGGCACAAGCCTGCGCGAATCCGCGCCACGCTCCGCTCCATGATCCGCGAGTCCCGAAAGAAGACAAGCCACCCTGCCGGCCCAAGCCGGAGGAAATCCCGAGCCAGCCGCAGCCAGTCGACCTTCCCATGCGTTACCGTTCGCCTCAGTTCCACGCTCACCTCGGCGGAGAACCGGGCAACTTGCGCGATGCGCCGCGCTCTCGGCGAATTTCGTCCAAGCACCGCCAGGTGCCGCGCAAACACGATCCTGTGCTGCTCCATGATATCGTCGACTTCCGCCGACCGCACGACCGTCTGTGAGCCGGAGTGCAAGCGGAAGGAGGCCAAGAAGGCGGGGTGGTGCGCCACGGCCCCCTCTCGTGCCAGCCTCAGCCAGAAGTCCCAGTCGGCGAGGTACCACAAGCGCTCGTCGAGCGCTCCCAGCCGGGCGAGGGCCGCGGCCTGGAACACCACGGCCGAGGCCGCGATGAAATTCTGCACGACCAACCGCTCGATGAGCCGCTCCCGCGGCACTGGGGATGTCGCCGCGGGCAGCGGGCATCGCCACCGCCCAACGCGCCTCCCGGCCGCGTCGATGTACCACACGGGATGGAACACCAATAGCGCCTCAGGCCATTGGGCTGTCACTCGCCGGACCTGCGCAAGGCGGTCGGCGGCCCAGGCATCGTCCTGGTGGAGCCAACTGAGATAGCGGCCCCTGGCCAGCGACATGCCGCAGTTCGTGCCGGCGACCCAATTGCCCGTGTGCTCGCGGGCCACGATTCTCATGGGCATTCTGCGGGAGAAGGCTTCGAGGATCTCGCGGGTCCGGTCCGTCGAACCGTCGTCCACGGCGATCACCTCGAAGTCGTGCTCCTGCTGCGCGGCCAGGCTTCCCAGCGCGGCCTCCAGGTGCGCGGCGCCGTTGTACGTGGGCATGATGACCGAGAGCCACAAAGCGCTCATCGCGTGCCCCTTCAATAGGAGTCGATTCCCGTTACGGGCTGAGCCAAGGGCCCGCGGATCCTCGATCCCTGGGGGCTCATCAGGCCGGCATAGACCGCGCCTTCGATCCCATCGGAAAGGAAGTGGATGCGGCCGTCGGCAAACACGACGTGGACGCCCCCGACGTGGAAGGACGAAGCCCAGGGGGCCTCCCCCTCCGCCTGCGATCGCGCGGCGTTGATCGCCTCGAGGTGGTACGGCGGCTCGCCGGCGTTGGCACGCCGGTAGTCGACGTTCCCCGGCGCGCATCGCAGCCCCTCGCAAACATAGGCGCTGATGAAAAAGCTGTTGCGTTGCGGCTCGGGGCTTGCCCAGGTGGCCCCGGTGAGCGGATCGTAACCCGCGCGCACGCTCTCGGCCAACATCAGCGTGTTGGAGGACCCGTCGGAGATGCTGTCGAGCGAGTGATGCCGCACGGTGCCCAACCCCTTGGGCCAGTTCTCCAGGAAGAACAGCCCCGTCCAGAAGAACAAGTTCTTGTCGCCAGGCCGGCCGTCCTGGTTCGGGTCGCTCGGGCAGGCGACTCCGTTGCCGTTGAGATCGATCGGGGCAAGGGGCGGATTGGCGCTGACGTGGAAGGCCGACGGGCAGTCGTACACAGGCCGGCCCGTCGTCCAGCCAAATCCCCCGTTAACGGCATAGCTCAGCCCGCCGGGCCCTATCGCCGTTTCGTCGTCGGGGCAGACGAGCACCGGCACCGTGATCCGAGCCAGCGCGGCGTTGGCCGGATCATCGTAGGGCCGGTCGAACTTCCACTGCGAGGCGAGGTCGTTGCGCTCCAGGCCGGGCAACAGGTCGACGACCCAGCTATGATACCGCCGGGCACCGTCAAGACTGTAATTGCCCGAGGCAGGGAATCGGCGCTTGACCCCGGCCTCAGCCAGCATCGCCAGCCCCAAGTTATGGAGGTTGTTCTGGCACAGGGTGCGGCGAGCCGAGCCGCGGGCCTGCATCACCGCCGGCAACAAGAGCGACATCAACACGCCGATCACGGCGAGCACGACCAACAGCTCGACGAGGGTGAACGCGGAATGCCGCCAGGCCGCCGACTGGATGTCATTTCTTTCCTTCCATTTCTTGGAGCGAGCGGCCTTCCTGACGCGCAAGACTATGGCTCCGGTGACGGCAACGCCAAGAACCATTGCCCGAATCGCGAACTGGGCTGCCGACACGGCCGGGCCGTTGACCCAAATCAAGAGCGGCGCGAGGCTAACCGTGGTCCAACAGGCGCACTCCACGACAGACGATGCGTCCATGGACTGCTCGGTGTGGTTGGTACGTAGCGTCATTGCTCGCTACTCCTTCCGCTGGGCACTGGCGCGCCCGGCCCGGCTTCGAGCGCTGCCACCCGCTCGTTCTCATCCAATAGCAACGGCGCGATCCGCTCTCTGACCCGCACCGCCAATACCACGCCATCGGAGAGCATTATGGCGACAGGCGTCTCGGCGAACCAGTCTCGGGACGGTTTCAGACGTGCGCGTACGCAACAAGGGCTTGCCAGCAACGTTCGCCCAGACGCCGATCCATTGCCCGGCATCTCGACCACCGCCAACTGATACACCTCCGAAGCAACGCTCAGGTGCGACAAACGTGCGAGCTTCGGAAACAACGCCTGGCAGTGCCGGCAATGGCAATCGTACAGCACGACGACCCATCGCCCCCGGGCCAATTGCTCTCCGATGTCGATGTGGCTGAGCAGTGGAAACGGTTTGCTGACCCAGGTCTCCGGCTCCAGGAGCGCAATCCGGCCAGGGCCAGAAAGGTCGCGAGCGTCGCCAATGCTCTTGGCGACAGGCTTGCTCATTGCGACGTACGCCGGCGCCCCGAGCACAACCCAGAGGCCGACGACCATCAGCGGACCGATTCCCTGAGCCGCTGAAGTCGCGCGCTCGCTCGAAACGGGGCGCCAACACACCAGGCCCAGTATCACGGCGCCGTCGAGACCGCAAGTCGTCCACGGGTTGACATGCACACGGCCAAAACAGCCGCACGAGGAATGGCCCAGGATCCCCCTGCAACAAGACACAGCGGCGAAAACCACGAAGCACCCCAACGCGACAACCCAAATCAAGCGTCTACAGATTCCGGCCAAAAGACACAGCCCCAAGAGCAACTCGAACTCCACCACGAGAATAGAGGTCCATCGCGATCCGAACTCGCCTTTCCAGCCCATGGGCTCGGTCGCCAATTGGTGGCCCTTGAGAGCCGCCGCGGTCAACAAGAGAACGCCCACCAGCACCCGGAGAGACTCATACGGCCTGCGGGTGGTTCGCTTTGCCAGAAGCGCGCTCAGCTTTGGCATCAATCCCTCCCGGACCGAGACTCGTCACCGGGCAGTGGCGGCAGGCCCAAGTCCCGGCGCACGCGGTTTGCCTCGGCCACCGTGACATGGTAGACGCGGATCGAATAGCCGACCGTGGCGACAGGGTTGAAGCGCAGAAAGTACGAGAGATCGTACCCTTCTCGCTTCGAAGGCTCGTCCCAACCGCCCCTGCCGTCGGGGGCGGACAAGGGATCACGACCGTTGAGAAAGGAAACGTCGATCGCGTACCACCCGGGCTTCGGCCCCACGAACGGGGCCGGCACTGCCTCGCTTCGCAGGCCCGGCGACCTCGGCGCAACGGGCGGCAACATGAACTCGATGCCGAGCAACCTCGGGTCCGGAGGGCCGGAGAGCGCCAGGCACAGGCGATCGACTTCCGGTTGTTTCACGAGCCACGCCTTCAACTCGAGCACGTCCTGCCCCCATGACACATCGCTCTTCGCAAGATGCGCCCATCCATTGGCCGGCCCCCCAACCAGTTCATTGAAATAGGAGAGACTGTGTGGGACGCACCACAGGCTGCTTCCCACGGAATAAGTCAACGCGGCCACGGTCAAGACAGCAAGCAGCTCTCCGCGTCGCTCAAACGACTTCGCCGTCTTGCTCGTCCAAATGAAGACGAACGGGAGCAAGGGGAGGGCGTAACGCGAATGGATCCCCATGCCTGTCTGCGAGCTAAGCGCAATGAGCATCGCCACGATGGGCGCCAAGACCACGAACTCGTTGCGCCATCCGGCGGAATACCTCGGGTGGCGGAGGCTAACCACAATTGCCAGCGCCATGAGAACCCAGGTCCCCAACGGAAGCTTGATGCTCAGCGCATAGAGATGAAAGTACCACCAGCCCCGCGTCTGCCAGTTGCCAGCGAGAAACGACCAAATCCCTCGCTCGCAATCTCTTATCTGGGTGTCGATGCCCTGGAGGTAGTTGGCCGGCACTGGGACGGGCAGCGCGCCAAGCCAGGTTCCAGCAAAGCGGTTCGCGCCTTCGTTTGGGATCTGGTCCACCGATTCCCCGCCCGCCAACGCAAGCGTTTGAAAACGGAAGGAACCGAGGGGTCGGCCGGAGTTTTCAAAACCGTAAGCAACGTTTATGACGAGCACGCTCGATATCAGCAAGACCGCCAAGAGCCCGGCTTCGCGCAGCCAGCGTCCTGCCGTCATTCCGCGCCGCTCCGCAAGGCGATCGACCAGCCAAAACGCAGGCCAAAGAGGGTAGAAGAGCAGAAGCGTGAATTTCGCCGATGCCGCCAATCCCAGCGCGGCGCCCGCCGCAAGGGCCAGCCACGCGGCGGGCGTGCGAAGCCATCGCCAGAACACGTAGGCCGCGAGCACTCCCAGAGCCGCCGCGTGCGCGTCCGCGGTGAGCAGCGCGGCGTGTCCGAGAACATATGGGCAAGAGCACCACAGAACCAGCGCTACGAGCCCCGCATTCGCGCCGTAAAGCCGGCTCGCCCACGCGAGGCAAGCCAGCGCCCCCACGATGCTGAAAGGGATGCAGGCCCATCTTCCCACCGTGAACAGCCAGGCGGAACGCGGGCCGTTTGCGTAAGCGAAATCCAGGCCGACCGAATACTCGGCACGCACCAGCGGGTCAGCGTCGTACGATCGCCAATCGATCCTTGGGCCGGCAAGCATCACCGCCAGCGCCGCCGTCATCCGGACCAACGGCGGATTGACGCGGCAAAGATCGAAACGCCCCAAGGCAAGGTGGCTGATCCCCGCCGGCAGGTGGAAAAGCTCAAGTTGCGTCGGTGAATGCCGCCAGGCGCTCCATGCCAAGAGGGCCCAGTGAAGTGCGAGCACAGCCAACGCAAACCCGCTGTGGCGTTTGCCCCACGCAGCCAGCGTTTGCCCGTTTCCCGGTCTGGCCATGCGCGGCTGTCTCCATCGTCCGAATTACGATGCACTCTGGTCACCAGTGCCGGCCACGCGAGGCCACGCGGCAACGGGCAGGCGGATGTTGATCTCTTCCCCCGACGGCCGCAGACGGCAGCGGATGTTCAGATGTTTCCCCGCCGCCTGAAGCGCGCCGGCCCCCGTCGCCCGGATGCCAAGCGCCAGCCCTTGTCCGGGCGCCGGCTTGAGCGATTCGACTCGCATGCCCCCCGGCTGGCCACTAACGTCAAGCACCTCAGGGGTCTGACCGGTCCGGCCGACCAGGACCACCGTCCGCTCCAGGATGTCGTCGGGGCCGACTTCGCCGAAGTCCACGATTCCGGGGGAAGCCACGACGGGCGTCGTGAGCCGGCCGTGTACCCAAAGGTCCAGCCGTTCCTGGCGAGGGAGGTTCGTCGTCAACACCACCTTCCCCTTGAACTTCCGGCCGGCCTCGCCTGTGGGGAACAACACCAGGGCCAGCCGATAGACACGCCCCACGGGACTCGGGGTTTGCGGACACTCGATCGGCGACAGCTCGCGGCACATCTCCGGAGTGACTCGCGTGCAGTCGCCGCGCACGAGCCGCACGCCCTCAATCGCCGCTTCCGCGACCCGAATCTCGATGTCCTCCTGTTCGCCCGCGTACCGGACGAAACATGTCGCGACGTTCTCTCGACCGACGATCGCGTCGCGCAGGTACAGCGGGCTGGGCTCGATCTTCACGTCAGAGCCGGAGTACCCGCACGCGGTCAACATGATTTGCGAGGCCGCAGGATCGTTCGTGAGCACCACGGCCGTCTGCGAAAACGGTCCTCGGTTGTGCGCCACGCGGTAGAAGAGCTTGATCACGCCACGGCCGTTCGGCGGCACCGGAGCGTCGGGCTTCTCGCTCTGGACGCAACCGCAACTCGTGCGCACCGCGCGCACGACGAGGTCCGCGCCTCCGTTGTTCCAAAAGGCGAATGCGAATTCGATCGGCTCATCGGAGCTTGGCACGTCCCCTTTGTCCAAGAGAAGGCGTTCGAATCGCGCGCGCGGCGCTGCCTTGTCCGCGGCCGACGAGGAGGCGCCCGCGGCGTGTGCGTCGACGCTTCGCGCCGCGTACAAAACGGCGCCGCTCCAGCGGCGTTCGAACACCTCTTCGACGGGTCGGGTCCGGTTCCCCGACCCGTCGAAGAGGTGAACAAAGCCGCCTCCCCGATCCAGGCCGGAGACCACGACGAAGTGGTCGGGATCCTTCAGGTGCGCAACGCACGGAAGCCGTTTCTCGTCAAGCGACTGCCAGGTCTCCCGGCAACCCTCCGCTTCGAGGCCGAAGTGCCGCATCGCCGCCGCAAGATCGAGCATGCTGTGGCCTGGTTCCGTCGGCGGCAGGCGGGCAACCACCTCCCCCATGTCAACCGGCACGCCCAGAAGCTGGCAACACCGCACGACCGCCCAATGAGCGCACTGCGGCTTGAGCCGCGCCGCCGCACTCGCGTCCCCGCCGCCGGCGTCTTTGCGCACGATGCGCACCAAGACGGCGGCCGCCACGGCAAGAGCCACCGCCAACACGATGCCAATGCCATATCGGGTCTTCACGGGCCTGCCTCCGGAGTCTTCGGCATGCGCGACCCACGCCACCAGAAGAACAAGATTGCCGAGACCAGCACGAGCGCGGAGCAGACGGCAAAGAACCATCGCCAACCAGTCCGCGATGTGCCCTCGGCCGCCTCGACCACTTCACGGAACTCCTCCGGGGGTGGAAACTCCGCGCCGGTAATCCTCGTCATGCTGCCCGTGCGCCGATCGGATCATCGATCGGCG
>JANLFZ010000125.1 GCA_024653385.1 Thermoguttaceae bacterium
CGCTGGCCGGCCTTCGGGCCGGGCTGACGGAGACCTGGCGCGTCGTGCAACGCGACGGCAATCTGCGCCGGTTGATCGTGGTGGCGTTCCTCTTCAGCAGCGTGCTCGTCCTGGCCCCCCACTACCAGGCATTCGCCCGCATCCGGTTTGGCCTGTCGAGGGAGAAGCTCGCCGACCTGGCCACCGGATGGCTGGTCGTGCAGACGATCAGCGTCAGCGTGCTCAGCCTGGCGATTGGCCCGCTGGCCGATTGGCGAGGCAACCGGCTGGCGCTGAGGCTCTTGATCGCCGGCGCGGGCGTTGCCCCTGCGCTGGCCCTGGTCGTTGCCCATCTGCCCGGCGATCTCGGACCGCGCCTGTACTGGACCGTCTACATCCCGCAGGGGCTGAGTCCGTTGTTGACGCTGCTGTTGACCAACTACGCATTGGAAATCTGCGAGCAGCCGGAACACCCGCGGTATCTCAGCACGCTGACGCTGAGCCTGCTCGTGCCGTTCTTGGCATCGCCGCTGGTGGGCAAGTTGATCACGCTGACGAGTTTCGAATGCGTGTTTCTGGCGACCACGGCCTTGATGATCGCCGCTGCCGTGCTGACGTTCTGGCTGCACGAACCGCGGTGCGCCAAGCCCGTTCGCCAGAGCCCGGATGGTTTCGATTGACCTTGGAACGTCCCTTGGGTTTTTTCGCCATGTCCCCCTTGCGACTGCTGTTTGCCGAAATCCGTTACCGCAAATTGACCTTTGCCCTCAGCGCCGCGGCGATGGCCACGGCCGCCGCGGCGCTGTTCGTGTGCGGACCGGTTCTGGTCGAGGGCCACCAGCGCAAGAGCCGCGCCGAGTTGGGCGCGATGGTCGACCGGATGAACTCGGAAATGGCCGCCCTGAGCGATCGCATGGACGCCGAACTCGCCTCGATGTCGGCCGAACTCCAACGGTCGGTCGCCGAGATGCGCTCGATGGAAGACCGCGCCCGGGCCGACCTCGCGCGGCTGGAAAAGGAAACCCGCCGCGTGATGAAGGACATGGGCTTCAACCTCTTGATCGTCCACCGCGACACGAACATGGCCGATTTCTGGTCGGCCGATTATGCCGTGCTCGACATGCCGCAGGACTACGTCAACCGGTTGGCCAACGACAAGCGTCTCACGCTGGTCACCCATCTGGTCGCCACGCTCCAGGAGAAGATCACCTGGGAGAACCGCAAAGTGCTGCTGGTCGGCTACCTCGCCGAGACGCCGCAGGCGCACCTGGCCGAGAAGCAGCCGATGGGCTATGTCATCCCGCCGGGCAAGGCGTTCTTGGGCCACGAGTTGGGCATCGGCCGCAAGGTGGGCGACACGATCCGCGTGCGCGTGCGCGACGTCGAACGCGAGTTCGAGATCGCCAAAATCCTTCCCGAGCAGGGCAGCAAGGAGGATATCACGATCGCGGTCTCGCTGGCCGATGCCCAGGCCCTGTTGAACAAGCCCGGACGCATCAACCAGATTCTGGCCCTGGGATGCCGTTGCGCCGAGGCCCGGCTGCCGACGATCCGCAAGCAACTCGGCGACGTGCTGCCCGAGACCCGGATCACCGAGTTCCGCTCGATCGCCGTGGCCCGCGAGGAGCAGCGGGCGTTGGTCGAGGCCCAGCAGCAGAAGATTCTCGGCGAAATGCGGGAGAAGATCCGGGCGCAAGAGGCCTCGTTGGCCCAGCGTCGCGCGTTCTGGGAGCAAAGCCTGCGCGAACGCCGCGAAGCCCTGGCTGCCGACTACGAGGCGCGCCAGGCCGAGTTGGCCCGCCACGAACGCACGCTCGAAACGCTCGCCGAAACGACCACGCCCCTGGTGGTGCTGGCCGCCGCGGTCTGGGTGGGGCTACTGGCCCTGGCGAACGTGCGCCAGCGAAAGACCGAGATCGGACTGTTGCGGGCCTTGGGCAAGAGTTCGGGAGCCATCGCCACGCTGTTCTTGGGCAAAGCGGCCACACTCGGTCTGGTCGGCGCGATCGTGGGGGCCGCCCTTGGCACCGGACTGGCCTGGTGGCTTTGCGTCGAAGCCCTGGGGCTCGACGCCGGCGAGTTCGCCCTGCGGTTCGACCTGCTGCTAGGCGCCGTCTTCGGCGCGCCCCTGCTTTCGGTCCTGGCCAGTTATTTGCCGACGGTCGCGGCACTGGCCCAGGATCCGGCCGTGGCCCTGCGCGAGGCGTAGGCGAACCCCCAAGGGGACCGACGCATGGCCCGACCTCTGGTCCTTCTGCTTCAGCTTCCCATTCCACCGCCGGGCCCCATTCCGATTCACGGCAACGTGCCGCTGGCAGCCGGATACCTGAAGTTCTTCGCGCGGAACCGTGGGATCGAGGCGACGTACGACGTCGAGATCGTGCCGGGCTCGTTGGTCAACGCGCTGGGCGATGAAGGACTTGTCGAAGCGATCGTCCGCCGCCGGCCGTCGATCGTGGGGTTCACGTGCTATTTGTGGAACATCGATCGCTCGCTGTGGATCGCCCAGCGCCTCAAACAGCGCGATCCCGAGATCCGCGTGGTGCTCGGCGGCCCGGAGATCACGGCCGACAATCCGTGGGTCCTAGAGCACCCAGCGGTCGACTACGCGGCCATCGGCGAAGGCGAACAGACGTTCGCCGAACTCTTGGCCGGCTCCCACCGCCCGCTTGCGGGAGAGGGGCCGGGGGTGAGGGCAACCAACTCCCCTCGCCCGCTTGCGGGAGAGGGGCCGGGCGTGAGGGAGCAGCCCATTCCCGGCCTCTGGTCCCGCGCCCATCCCATGTTGCCTCCGGTCCGCCGCCCCTTGCCGCGGCTCGACGAGGTTTCGTCGCCCTACCTGGCGGGCATCCTCGATGCCGCCGACGAGCAGATGCTCATGCTCGAGACCATGCGCGGCTGCCGGTTCCGCTGCAAGTTTTGCTACTACCCCAAGAGTTACGACGCGCTGTATTTCGTCTCGCGCGAGAAGGTCGTCGCCAACCTGCGCCACGCGGCCCAGCGCGGCGCCCGCGAGGTGGTGCTGCTCGACCCGACGCTCAACCAGCGTCGCGATTTCGCTGACTTCCTCGGCCTGTTGGCCGAACACAACCCGGGCCGGCAGTTCACGTATTTCGGCGAGCTGCGCGCCGAGGGCATCACGCGCCAGACCGCCCGACTGCTCGGCGAGGCCAACTTCTCCGAGGTCGAAGTCGGCCTCCAATCGCTCGACGCGCGTGCCCAGGAGCTTATCGACCGCAGGGTGAATCTCAAGGCGTTCGAGCGGGGCGTGCGCGCGATGCTCGACGCGGGGATCCACGTGCGCGTGGACCTGATCCTCGGTTTGCCGGGCGAGACGGTGGACTCGTTCCGGCGCAACCTCGATTACCTGCAAGCGTCGAAGCTCTACACGACGGTCCAGGTATTCAACCTCTCGGTGCTGCCGGGCACGGCACTGCGGCACGAAGCCCAGTCGCTGGGACTCAGGTACCAGCCGCGGCCGCCGTACTACGTGCTCGGCACGCCGACGCTTGGCCTGGAGGACATGTACGCTTTGATGGAAGAGGCCCAGGAGGCCTTGGGCATCGAGTTCGACCCGTTCCCGGCGCCGGTGCTGGAGTTCCCCGAGGGGCACGACGGCCCGATCCGCGTCGCGACGATCGACCTCGACGCCCCGCCGTGCGAGCTGCCGCCGGCCGCGGCGAGGGCCCAGGCGTTTACCCTCTGGCTTCGCGCGGCCGATTTCGACGCCCAGCGACACGCGGCCGCTGCCTTGGTGCGCCGCCTGATCGAAGATAACCCGCACACGACGCTCCAGGTGGTCTTGGAACCGACCGACCGGCCGGAGCAATTGACTGACCGGGCGCTCGAGGCGATTCAGGCGGCCTGCTACCCCAGCACGAACTATCTCGACCGTTTCTACAGTCTTCACCCCAACCCGCTGTTGCGGGCCAAGCGCGTGATCGTGCTGGTCAAGGACCATCGCACGGGCGCCATCGATCCCGACTGGGTTGATCTGGTGGAGCGGTATGCCACCTTGGCACGGCGTGACGCAGATGGGATGTCGCCCTCTTGAACGCGCCGGGTTGTTTTCCCGAAAGCGTCGCAACGGGGCTTGTTCGTTACCGCCCAGCAGGATGATCGCGCCCGGTGGTTGTCCTTCGTATGAGACCGCCTCCTTCAGTTCGGCGATGTCTTCGCTTGCCGCTCCTCATGGAATCTGCCCGCGCTACGGTCCATGCTAGCCGAATCGGCCCGACATTCCAGTTCCCGTGGGAGGTACTTTACGGGAATCCGACGACGCGGCTATGATGTTCTTGCACGCCGCGGGCGCCCCCTGCACGGGGGCCGTGTGGTTGCGTTCGCGACGGTGGTTCCGATCCCGACCTGATCCTGTTGCCGTCCCATGCCGCACTTCCTTCCCACCCGCCGCCGTTTTCTCCAGACTGTTACCCTCGCGACCGTGGCCGCGCCCGCGGTGGTTCCCGCCTCGGTCTTCGGGGCCAACGCGCCGAGCCAGCGTATCGGCGTGGCGATGATCGGGACGGGCAACCAGAGCACGATCGACTTGCCCGCATTTCTTCGCAACGACGACGTGCAGGTGCTGGCCGTCTGCGACGTGAACACCGCCAGCTACGGCTACCAGACCAAGGACCAGTTCCTCGGGCGCGAGCCGGCCCGCAAGCTGGTCAACGCCTACTATGCCGAGAAGACCCGGTCGGGCCAGTACCGCGGCTGCGACGCCTACGTCGATTTTCGCGACGTGCTGGCGCGCCGCGACATCGACGCCGTGGCGATCGTGACGCCCGACCATTGGCACGGGGTGATGACGGTCATGGCGGCCGAGGTGGGCAAGGATATCTTTTGCCAGAAGCCGCTCTCGCTGACCGTGGCCGAGGGCCAGGCGATGGTTCGCGCGGTGCGCAAGCACGGGCGGATCCTTCAGACCGGCAGCCAGTTCCGCTCGAGCCCCGCCTGCCGCTTCTGCTGCGAGTTGGTGCGCAACGGCCGGATCGGCAAGCTCCGCACGATCCGCACCTTCCTGGCGTGGAACAACTTCACCGGCCCGGGCCCCGGTTGGAAACCCATGCCCGTGCCCGAAGGCTTCGATTACGAGCGGTGGCTCGGCCCGGCCCCCTGGGCTCCCTACCACGCCGACCGGTGCCTGTACCGGTTCCGGTTCATCTTCGACTACTCGGGCGGGCAGATGACGAACTTCGGGGCCCACTCGAACGACATCGCCCAATGGGGCAACGGCACGGACCTTTCGGGCCCGGTCGAGGTCGAGGGGCTCGAGGCCGAGTGGCCGCCCAAGGGAAGCCTGTTCAACACGGCGCTGCGTTCGAAGTTCCGCGCCCGCTACGCCAACGGGGTCGAACTGATCTGCGAGACCGGCGAGCCGCGCATGGGGGCCCGTTTCGAGGGCAGCGAGGGCTGGGTGCAGTTCGGTTTCGGAGGGCTCAAGGCCGATCCCCCGTCGCTCTTGAAGACGGTGCTCGGTCCCGATGCGATCCGCCTCGACGTGAGCCTCCCCGATCGCAAGGAGGACGTTTACGGCAACTACTTGCCCGACCACGTGCGCAATTTCCTCAACAGCGTGAAAAGCCGCCGCGATCCGATCGCCCCGGTCGAGGTGGGCCACCGCACGGCGAGTCTGTGCCACATCGGCAACATCGCGCTGCGCCTGATGCGCAAGCTCCGCTGGGACCCGGCCGCCGAGCGATTCGATGGGGACGACGAGGCCAACCGCATGCTCTCGCGCCCGCTGCGCGGTCCGTGGCGGGTGTAAGGCCCATCGCCTTGCCGGCCACAACGGCCCGGTCGCGAAGGCTCACCGCATTTTCCTGGCCAGCCGGGCGATCCGTTCGCCGACGCGGCGGGCGCTGTCGAGTTCGGCGGGGCTGATCTTGGGGTCGATCGGGCCGGTCATCGCGCCCGCGCCCAACTCGCCCCACTTGTCGTCGCCCTGTTCGTCCTCGTAGAGCGGGCCGGCCACCACCATGCGGTTGTTGATCATGAATAGCAGCAGCGACACCACGGTGTGTTCCTTGCCGCCCATCTGACCGCCGCCGGTGGCAAACGCCCCGCCGATCTTATCGGTAAAATCGACCTTGAGCTTCCAGTTCCACGTGTCGAGGATGGCCTTCATCGAGCCGGGGATGTTGGCGAAGTAGGTGGGACAGCCGAGGATGATCCCGTCGGCAGCAACGAGATCCTCCTTGGTGACCTCTTCGACCTTCTTGAGCACCGGCACCACGCCCGGCACGCGCCGTACCCCTTCTTCCACACCTCTTGCCATCTCTTCGGTGTGCCCGCGCAGGGTGTGGTAGGCGATCAGCACGGTGATGGGCCTTTGGGAAGCCGGTTTGCCTTGGGCACTCTGAGCCGAGGCCAGGCCGGCCGCGGCGCCCCACCAGGCCCACAGGAGCGAGACAGTCACAACGATCAGGCGGTTCATCACGTGGTTCCTGCCAAGGTTGGTCCATCGACGGATCGATTCGAGCGGCCGGGCGCGAAGCCACGCCCGACCAAGGGGAACGTCCCTTGCGAACATCTTGACCGATGGTTCGACATCGCTCAAGCGTCGTTCAGGCGTGAAGGGAAAAGACACGTCGCTCGGCCCACAACGGGCCGGAGAACAAGCCAGTCCCCAGCCTGTGGCGGTTACTCAGAACGGTCGCCCCACGAGACGCGACGCCAACCGCTCCGACAGAACCACGATGTCTTCGGTGGTGAACCAGGCTTCGAGGTTCGGGGGCAAGAGCCACGTGGCCGCCGGCGGGAATTCGTCGCTGGGCGCGTGCCACACGAGGCGGACCCAGACGCGGGGAAAGACCGGGAAGTCGAACGCGGCGTCGCCCCCGGCGGCGGGCTGGGCACCCAGGCCGATTGCCGACCTACGAAGCGCGTCTCCATTGCTGCCGAAGAATACACAGAGCCGACGCACTGCCCGCTGCTCGTACACGCCCGCGTAGTTTCGTCCCCCCGGCAGATCGGCGAAGGCGACCTCGGGCGCTAGCGTCTCGGGCCGGGAACCGACCGACAGGTAGTGCAACGCGAGAACGGCCCAGGCCTCGGACACGTCGGTCCCGCCCGCGGTCCGCAGCTCTGCGCCGACCAGGTCCACGTCGAACGCCTCGTTGAGTACCGGCAGACGCCAGGCGCCCGCGCATGGCTGGGCGCCGAGCCAACGAATCTGATCGGCCGGCTGACAGCGGACTGCCTCGAAGGCCATCGCCACGGCCCGCGCATAGGTCGATCGCTTTGGCTTAGGTTCGAAATCGGCCATGTCACTCGCGTGGCCCGGGGTTAAAGGTGCACGCCTGGTCCCAGGCCGCGCGGACCAGACGAAACTCGGCGCTATCCAGGTCATTTTTCGCATGAATCGCTTCGATAATTGCGGCGACCCGGCATCGGCACTCGGGCTCGAGATCGAGTTCAGCCAACAATAACCCGCCACGGTCGGCCTCGGCACCGGCCAGCAACGCGGCGACCAACACGACCCGGGGATCGGCCTTCTCCTGAAGCATCCGCTCTTTGGCGACCTGGAACGTCCGAAGGACCCGGGCCAGGCGCTCCTGGTCGGCGGCGTATTCGTCTTGGAGCCGGAGAATCAGGCGAGCCGCCAGCGCGCCCTCGCCGGGCCGTTCCCGCGAGGCACGCTGGGGATCGAATCCCACGCATTCGCGAGCCATCGGACACCAGCGTGCGCAGCCGAGATCGGCGCCCGGATTCGGAAAACGGTGTCCGCACCGGGCACACCGCCCCTTCGACTCGTCGCGGAACAGTTCGACGGACCATCCGCAGACCGGACAAGGTACTTCGATCGCGGGATTCTCGCGCCAAAAGCCGCGATCTTGTCCGGGGCACTTCATGGGACGCTCCGCGATTTTCGCAAACACAAGTGACAATATAGGTCTTCTCGGAGTCCGAGGCAACGGGGTCACCGCTGCCCAGACTCTATATCACCTAATTAGTAACTATTGAAATTGATTTCAGGAGCATGTAGACTGGCGGTGATCGTCCGGCTTGCCACCGCGCGGATGGGATTGGCAAAGGCAAAACCAGCTTGGCCAAGCAAGTACAATAAATCGTTCGTTGTGTCTTTTTCTTCTCGCAGGCATGCATGAAACTCGCGATCGTGGGCAAAGGCGGCGCGGGCAAGACCACCCTGGCCGCGGTCCTCGCGCAACGGCTGGCCAATTTGGGCCGGTCGTGGCCGTGGATGCGGATCCCGACGGCAATCTGGCCGCCGCGCTGGGCGTTCCGCCGGAGGACACGCCCGAACCCATCGCTCACATGCGCGACTTGATCCTCGAACGCACCGGCGCCCAGGACCAAGGCGGCGGTCTGATGTTTCGCCTGAATCCCCAGGTGGACGACTTGCCCGAGCGTTTCTCGACCCGTATCCGCGGTGTGAGGCTTCTGGTGTTGGGGACGGTGGAGATGGGAGGCAAGGGCTGTATGTGTCCGGAAAGCGCGGTGCTCAAAGCGCTCCTTCAGCATTTGCTCTTGCGACTGCCCGACGACGTCCTCCTGGACATGGAGGCCGGCCTGGAGCACATGGGACGCGCCTCGGCCCGCGGCGTCGACGCCCTGATCGCCGTGGTCGAGCCGGGCATGCGAAGCGTGCAGACCGCGCGGCGGGCGCAGCGGTTGGCTGCCGACATCGGGATCGCCCGGACCCTTGTCGTGGCCAACCGCATTCGCCGGCCGGACGAACTGGCGATGCTCCGGCAGGCGCTTGCCGGGCAGGAGATGCTGGGCTTCCTCCCGTATTGCGCGGCCTTGGCCCGCGCCGATCTCGAAGGACGCCCTGTCGAGTTGAGAGACCCCGAACTGACCGAGGCGGTCGAGAAGATCGGAGAGGCCCTGGAGCGGGAGCTAAGCGGCGTCGAAGGGTCTTCGGCACGTTTTGCCCGGTAGACGCGCGCCGTCGCCTTGCCCCGGGTCATCCACGTACGTGACGCAAAGGAGAAATGATCATGGCCGACGCAACCTCGCGTTCGGCGGACCCCGCCACGCTGGCGATGATCGCGCGGGCAAGCGACATGGGGATTCCGACCGTCTGGGACCGTCTCGCCGCGCAGAAAGCCCAGTGCCGTTTCGGGGTGCTCGGGTTGTGCTGCCGCAACTGCTTCATGGGGCCCTGCCGGATCCTCCCCGAAGGCAAAGGGGCGCAAGAAGGCATCTGCGGCGCCCGCGCCGACACGATCGTGGCCCGCAATCTCCTCCGGCACATCGCGGCGGGGACGGCTGCGCATTCCGACCACGGCCGCGAGATCGTGCGCACGCTGCGGTTGGCCGCCGAAGGAGAGTCCGAAGCGTACAAGATCCGCAGCCCCGCGCGGCTTCGCAGCCTGGCCGCCGAGTACGGCGTGGCGTGCGACGGGCGCACCGACCGCGAGATCGCCCGCGATCTGGCGGCCCTGCTTCTGGGCGAATTCGGAAAACAGGACGGCACCCTGCTGAACCTTCGCCGGGCCCCCGAGCAACAGCAGAAGAACTGGGCCGCGGCGGGAGCCCTGGTTCGGGGAATCGACCGTGAGGTGGTCACCGGACTCCACATGACGAACATGGGGGTCGACAACGACGCCGAGCACCTCCTCTTGGCGGCGGTGCGCACGGCGCTGGCCGACGGCTGGGGCGGCTCGATGATCGCCACCGACGTTTCCGATGTGCTGTTCGGCTCGCCGCATCCGTTGCGGTCGCGCGTCAATCTCGGCGTGCTCAAGGAAGACGAGGTGAACATCCTCGTCCATGGGCACGAGCCGAGTCTGTCCGACGTGCTGGTGGCCGCCGCCCGCGATCCCGAACTGCTCGCCGAGGCCGCGGCCAAGGGAGCCAAGGGGATCAATCTGGCGGGCATTTGCTGCACGGCCAACGAGGTGCTCATGCGGCACGGGGTGCCCATCGCCGGGAATTTCCTCCAGCAGGAGCTGGCGGTGATGACCGGCGCGGTGGATGTGATGCTGGTCGATGTGCAGTGCGTGTTTCCGGCGGTCACGGAACTACAGAAGTGCTTCCACACGAAGATCGTCTCGACCAGCCCGAAGGCCGATTTTCCCGACGCCGTGCGCGTCGAGTTCCACGAGGAGCAGGCGATGGAGACCGCCCGGAAGATCGTGCGCATCGCCATCGAGAACTACGCGCGGCGCGACCCGGCCAAGGTCCACATTCCCAAGGTCGAAGAGCGGCTGGTGGCGGGTTTCACGACCGAGGTGGTCTTCAGCATTCTCGGCGGGAGGTACCGCCCGAGCTACCGGCCCTTGAACGATGCGATTCAGGCCGGGCGCATCCGCGGGGTTGCCGGGGTCGTGGGCTGCAACAACCCCAAGTTCCGGCATGACGCCTGCCACCTGACGCTGGTCCAGGAGTTGGTGCGCAACGACGTGCTCGTGGTGCAGACCGGGTGCAGCGCGATCGCTTGCGGCAAGGGGGCCCTTCTGGCGCCGGAGGCGTCGGAGCGGATTGCCGGCCGGGGCCTTCGGGAGGTGTGCCGCGCGGTCGGCATTCCGCCGGTGCTTCATGTGGGAAGTTGCGTCGACAATTCGCGCATTCTCACGGCCTGCGCCCAGATGGTGGCCGAAGGCGGGATCGGCGACTCGTTCGACCGCCTCCCGGTCGCCGGCGCCGCGCCCGAGTGGATGAGCGAGAAGGCCATCGCCATCGGCATGTACTTCGTGGCCAGCGGGATCAACGTGGTGATCGGGCAGCCGCTGCCGGTCGAAGGAAGCGAGTACGTGGTCGAGCTGTTGACCAACCTGTTCGAGAAGCATTTCGGCGCGACGTGGACGTTCCAGCCGGACCCGCTGGAGGCCGCGCACCGGATTCTCGACATCATCGACCGCAAGCGCGCGGCGCTGGGCCTGCCGCCGCCGATGTACGAGACGCCGTACCGCCCCAGGACCGTCACCGATGCGGCGCCGGCCGGCGCCACATCCCCTGGTCCCGCCGTGGCGAGCGAGGCGACGCTTACCGGCAGCCACCCGTGCGGCGCCGCCGTCGGAGTCCCCGGAGAACTCGGCAATGTCTAAGCAGGTCTTTACCCAGGTCATCCGCGGTGCGCACCAATGGGTGAAACAGGCCGAGGAGGCGCTCGAGCAGGCATTGGCCCGGCACGGCCCTACCGCCCCGGTGGGCTGGGGGCTCCAGACCTCGTACTGCCTGCCGATGTCGTATGCCTTGATGGGCCTCGAAGCGAAGACCGTCGGCGACCTTCGGGCCCAGGTGGCGCACGCCAGGGAGTTGCTTGCCCCGATTCCGTCCGACGAGGTCTGGTTGCCCTACCTGGGCGACGGGTTGGATGCCGGCGCGGCGTCGATGCTGGCCACCGAGGCACTGGTTGCGCTGCGCACGGTCAACGGCCACGAGATGCCGCCGGGGTGGCAAGGCTTCATCTCCGACACGATCATGCGGGAGTTGGGGATCCAGCTTGTCGACGGGCGCATGCCGGGGTTCGCCCTGATCCTCGGACCCGCTCCGAGTACCGAGATCGCCGTGAAGATCGTGCGCGAACTCCAGAAGCGGAACATCCTCACGTTCCTCTGCGCCAACCGCCAGGGTCACACCGCGCGCGAACAGATGATCGAAGGCGGCGTGCTCAAGGAGGATGCCCCGCTGAAAGAATGCTGGGATCAGTACGTGGTGCCCGTGGGCCCCGACTCGATCGACGCCATCTACGTGCTCAACTGGTCGATCCGAAGCGCGCTGACGTTCGGCGGACACAAGCGCGGCGAGTCGCGCAAGTGCCTCGATTACACGAAACGGCGGATCCACGCGTTCGGCATCACGTTCGGCGAAATCCCCGACGACTGGTACGCGCTGGGGGCCGGGGCGATCCTCATGGGGTACCCCGTCATCTCCGATTCGACCACCACGCCGGAGATCCGCCCCACCGGCGTGACGGTCCGCGAGGAGATCGTCGTCGAAACCGACTACGACCGCCTGGTGCCCACGTGCATCGACACCCGGGCGGTGCGGGTCAAGGTCGAGAAGATCGACATTCCCGTGGGGTACGCCGCCGCGTTCGAGGGCGAACGCGTGCGCAAGGAAGAGATGCACGTGCAGTTCGGCTACAAGTACTCGGACGCCGTGGAATACGTCCATACGGCCGACGGCGCCGAGTTGCAGGACGGCGAGATCGAGCTGATTGGCCCCGACATCGACGCCGTCGAAGAAGGCGGCGCCATGCCCTTGGCCGTCGAGGTCCTCGTCGCCGGCCGGAAAATGCAGCGCGACTTCGAGGGGATCCTCGAACGCCAGATCCACCGCTGGCTGAGCCACGCGATGGGGTTCATGCACACCGGGCAGCGCGACCAGATCTGGTGCCGCGTGAGCAAGAAGGCCTTCGCGGCCGGACTGCGACTGCGCCACCTGGGGACGATCCTCCACGCCAAGCTCCACGACGAGTACGGCGGGATCGTCGACAAGGTCAAGGTCCGCATCTTCACCGAGCGCGACGCCGTCCGGGCCAGAATCGCCGAAGCCCGCGAGGCGTTCCGCGTCCGCGACGACCGCCTGGCCGGCATGACCGACGAGTCGGTCGACACCTTCTATAGCTGCACGATCTGCCAGAGCTACGCCCCGGACCACGTGTGCGTGATCACGCCCCAACGCCTGGGCTTGTGCGGCGCGTACAACTGGCTCGACGGCCGGGCGAACTACGAGATCAACCCCACGGGCCCCAACCAACCCATCGCCAAAGGGCGCACGATCGACCCGCTCAAGGGCGAGTGGGAAGGGGTCAACCGGTTTGTCTACCAGCACTCGAACCGCAAGATCGAGCGGTTCTGTGCCTATAGCCTGCTCGAGGCGCCGATGACCAGTTGCGGCTGCTTCGAGTGCATCGTGGCCGTGCTGCCCTTGGCCAACGGGGTCATGGTCGTCAACCGCGAGTACCCCGGCCCGACCCCCTGCGGCATGACGTTCGGCGACCTGGCGTCGGTGACCGGCGGCGGGTCGCAGACGCCCGGGTTCGTGGGCGTGGGGCGACTCTACCTCTCCAGCCCGAAGTTCCTCGCCGCCGACGGAGGCGCCAAGCGCCTGGTCTGGATGCCCAAGGCCCTGCGCGAGGCGATCCGCGAGCGGCTCCAGCGCGAGGCCGAGCGCCTGGGCGTTCCGGACCTGGTGGACAAGATTGCGACCGAGGAAGACGGATCGACCGAGGAGGAAGTGGCGGCGCACCTTGCCGCGGTGGACCATCCCGCCCTGGGGCTGCCGCCGTTGATTTAGACCGCGCACCCCGGCGAGCCGGGGGAGGTCGTACACGAGTAGGAGCATCTGAGTTCCTCCATGAGGTGAACCGATGGCTTTGACCGGCCTGGAGATCTACAAGCATCTGCCCAAGACGAACTGCAAGGATTGCGGTTTCCCCACGTGCCTGGCGTTCGCCATGAAGATGGCCACCAAGCAGGTGGCGCTGGACAAGTGCCCCCACGTCACGCCGCAGGCCAAGGCGGCGCTCGACTCGGCCGCCCGGCCGCCGATCCAACTCGTGGCCATCGGCGCGGGCGACGCCGAGATCAAGATCGGCAACGAGACCCAGCTCTACCGGCACGAGGAGAAGTTCCACCGTCCCACAGCCGTCGCCATCCGGGTCTCCGACACCCTGGATGATGACGCCTTGGCCGCCCGGGCCGAGGCGATCGGCAAGCTCGGGTTCGAGCGGGTGGGGGTCCGGATCGGCGTGAACCTGGTCGCGGTGGACAATCAGTCGGGCGATCCCGGCCGGTTCGCCCGGGCCGCGAAGCAAGCGGCGGAAAAGTCGGGCCTGGCGTGCGTGCTCATTTCCGCTCGGCCCGAGAGCCTTCAGCAGGCCGCGGCGGCCCTTGCCGGCAAGCGGCCGCTGTTGTACATCGCCGATCCGGCCAGGGCCTCCACGCCGTCGGCCCGGATCGCCAAGGGACACTGCTCGTCCTTGGCG